>JAJRVV010000064.1 GCA_024277135.1 Chloroflexota bacterium
CGCCGATGATGAGGAAGGTGAAATAGTCGCCGCCGGCCACGCTGGCGCGACCCAACAGCCTATCCAAAAAGAAGAATAGCAAAACGGAGATGATGACGGACAGGTAGCGGGTGGCAAAATTCAGCTTGTACGACCAGGCCAGATGGAAGTTATGAGTGATGAGGGCGAGGAGTTTTGTTGAATTCATTGTTGGTAAGGGCTAAAGATTGATGATTGAAGATTGAAGCGGGGCGTCTTCAATCTTCAATCTTTAATCTTCAATACTTCCCACTAAAATGGGCCACAATCCGGCGTAACGATTCATCATCCACGCGGCGGTAGGTTTCGACACGGCCGTTTCCCGCCGCCACCGCCGCCATCACTTCCAACCACACTCCTTCATCCGCCAGGGCCACATCGAAAGCGGCGGCGCTGGCCCCGCGCGACACCTCGACCACCGATTCCACGCCGGGCACGGCCGTCATCCGCGCCGCCGTCCCCACATCGCCGCCCGCCGCCACCAGCCGGTACAACGCCCGCCGGGGCAGCATCGCCCCCAGTTCCGCTGGCGTGCCGATGGCCCGGATACGGCCGTCCGCCAGAATCGCCACCCGGTCGCAAAAATTGTCCATCTCGTACAACTCGTGGCTGATAAAAACCACCGTCTTCCCCTGCTCGCCCACCAGTTTGTCCTTGATCAACGCCTTCACCAAATCGCTGGTCTGCACATCCATGCTCTTCGTCGGCTCATCCAGAAACAGGATGGGCGGGTCATGCACCAGGGCGCGGGCCATGTTCAGCCGCTGCTTCTGCCCGGTGGAGAGGGATTGGGCCGGGGCGTCTCGCTTGTGTGCCAGGCTGAACAGGTCGAGGACGGCCGTCACTCGTTCCTCAATGTGGCGGCGGGGTGCGTTTTGCATGGCAGCGTAAAAGGCGAGGTTTTGGGCGGCGGAGAGACGGCCGTAAAAAGATCGTTCATCGGCCGTCACCAACCCAATGGCGCCGCGCGCGGCCAACGGCTCCTGTACCACGTCATGCCCCTGGACGACGGCCGTGCCGCTGGTGGGAGCCAACAGTGTCGTTAGCATACGCACTATCGTGCTTTTGCCTGCCCCATTTGGCCCAAACAAGCCAAAAATCTCCCCAGGCCGAATCGCCAACGACACATCCTGCACTGCTTGCATGCCGCCAGGGTAGATTTTACTCAATTGCTGGGTGATAATGATTGGTTTCATATATTGGTGAATTGGAGACTGGAGATTAGAGATTGATAGTCTCCAGTCTCCAATCTCCGGTCTCTAATCCCTAACCATCCTTTTCCTCACTAAATGCGCCGCCCGATCCCCGTTAATCAGCACATACCCCAACGGCCAAAACGGCGTCTTCGTCAGGCGCGGGTATCGTTTGGAGAGGTTCCAGCGGCGAGGGAAGAAGGATCGTAGCCAAAAGCGGGCCTCGTCCGTCCGCGAAAGCGCCAGCCGCCGCGCCAGGTCAAATCCCAGCCCGCTACGGCTCACCGGGTTGGATTCTGAGGCGTCGGCCAGTTCAGTTTGCTCGATCCAGGCCAGTAGATTGGGCGGGCAGTTCTGGCGCAGTTGGGCCGTCACCGCCGCCGGGATGGGCAAATCGGTGTATTTTTGGGCGAAGGCAATGACAGGATAAACAAAACGGGCGTGGGCAGGCGCAACGGCCGTGCCAAACGCCCCCCAATTCGCTGCATCCATCTTCCCCGCGATTTTGCGAATATCGTCAATGTGCATCAGTCGCCCCCGCTGAATGAGCCAATCGCTGGCGGCGTGGGCGCAAACGTGGTGCAGGAGGGCAGGTGGGTCAGGGATGCGAGCGGCGGTGTTTTGCCAGAACGGCCGTACCCGACTCCCCCGCCACATCGCCTCCGCCAGGTTGTAGCCAATGCCGGCATACTCCTCCCGCAGCGTGTAATGCAGTTCCACCGGATGCACATTGTCCGCCGCCCAGATGTTGGCCTCCCGTTCGCCGCGCAAATACACCTCATCCTCCGCCGAGCGGGCGTAAAAACGGTAGCCCAGCCGCTTCAGCGCGTCCAGTCCGGCGGGCAAATCCCGTTTGTGGATGAGTAAATCCAGGTCAGCCATGGGCCGCAGCAGCGGATCGGGGTAGTAGACGGCCGCCAGCGCCGCCCCTTTGAGCAGTACCGCTTCCACGCCAACTTCCGCCAAGGCTCTCACCAGTTCCACGGCGTTGTCCAGCATCCGCCGCGTCCGCTCCCGGCTTTCGGATTCGATGGCAAACAGCGCATCGGCGACGGCCGCCGGTAATTTTACCCCCGCCGCTTGCACCCGCACCGCCAGCCAGGGCAGCGCGTTCTGCCAGTACACGACCCACAACGCCGCCGCCCACTGCGCTTCGTCCCAACCTGAAACGGCCGTGCCATCTCCATCATCGGGCAGCCACCGGGCCAGCCTGTTCGTCACCTGCGCCAACTGCTCCGGGGGGAGCGACGGCCGTTTATTTAAATCTAGTATCATCTTCATTATGGGGTGATGGGAGATTGGAGACTGGAGATTACGAAGCTCTATTCTCCAATCTCAAGTCTCCAGTCACCCATTTCTAAACCACCTGAATCTGATATCACCTCTTCACAATCGCTACCCGAAAACCCGTCCCCTGCGCCCGGTAATCCCGGCTGGGCGTGGTCACACTGCACGCCGAGCGCACATTGAGCCGGACGTGGTGAATGGTGTACCCCCACGAACCGCCCTTGACCACGTGAAACTCAGGCAGGTCGGGATTGTACACACTGGTCGTCCATTCCCAGATGTTGCCGCTCATGTCCACACAGCCGTAAGGCGACACATTTTGGGGCACAGCGCCGACGGGCAGGGGATGCCCGTTGCGCCAGTACCAACCTGCCCGCGCCCATTCCCGGCGCGGTTTCACCAACAGGCTAAACAGGTAAGTCTCCGGGCCAACGGGGAAGGTGCGCTGCCACTGGATTTCCGGTCGCGGTTTTTCGCTGCCCCAGGGATAAGGACGGCCGTCCGCCCCCCGCGCCGCCTTCTCCCATTGAAATTCCGTCGGCAAAGTTACCCGCCTGTCCAGCTTCTGCGAAAGCCAATCACAAAATGCCAGCGCATCCGCCTGCGACACATCCACGATGGGCAAATCGTCGTGGCCGTCCGGGTAAACGGCCGTCGGCGCAAACGCCCGCAGGAACATACCCCGCCAGCCGCGCACCACCCGCCACCACTGCCCCGGCCAGGCATACCCGGTTTCCTCCAAAAATTCTCGCCACTGCCGGTAAGTCACCGGGATTTTCGCCAGCCAGAATTCGTCCAGTTCGATGGTTTGTTCCGGTTTGAACGGCGGGCACTGCGCCAACCGCTCGTAGCACACCTCCGGCCCGTAGCTGAATGGCCCAGCGGGGATGTGGCAGAATTGGAGATCGGTGACTGGAGACTGGGGATTAGTCTCTAGTCTCCAGTCTCTACTCTCTCGCTTCCTCATCACTCATCCAGGTCAGTAGAATGCCTACGGCCGTTCCCACCCCCAAACTCGGTCCGGCTAACTGCCACGTCTCTGCCAGCGCCCGCTCCGAACGGCGGAACCCGGCCAGTCCCAGCGCGTACCCCAGCGATGAGAGGATGTGAGCAGCGGCATGGGTACGGCCGTTCCCCGCCAGAACCGCCCCCACACCCCCGGCCAACGGCCCCAGCCCGGCCCATTTACGCGCCGGTTTCGGCCCAATTGCCATCTGGATGTCGCCCAGCAGCGCCATCGCCGCCGAAATGTGGTGCGTATGCCCTTCGGCGTGGCCGGGGTCAATCTGCGCCAGCACGTCCACCCCCTTTTGCCGCGCCGCCAGCCAGCCCGCCGCCAGCGTCGCCCAACCCGCCAACCGCGCTCGTTTGTCCGGCAATTGGCCAACGGCCGTCGCCAGCGGCACCAGCCAATCCAGATTAAACCCGCGATACTCCTCGATGCGTAGTTGGTACTCTGGGCCGGAGGTGACGGCCGTCAACGCCGCCATCGCCGCCAGATGATGCACAAGCCCGGCCAACCCGCCGCTCTGCGCCGCTACCGGCCCCAGCGTCGCCGCGCCCAGCGCCAGCAGCTTTGGCGCGTAAGATGGCGGGTAAAGCGCGGCCAGGTCGGCATGGTCATGGCTGTGGTCGTGGTCGTGGTGATGATCATGATCGTGGTTGTGAATGATTGATGATTGATGATTGATGATTGCGCATTGATGGCGAGCCTGTTCCACAAAGGGCAATGCCGCTGCGCCTGCGGCCGAGGCCAGGGCGAGGGGGATGACCAGGGATTCGGGGAGGTGGAGGAGTTGGGAAACGGCCGTTGCCCCTACACCCGCCGCTGCCATCCCCGCTGCCGCCAACTCGGTCGTGTCTGGCGTGGGGATGGGTGCGGGCGGCGCGGCGTCGGCCGTCACCACCAACCCGGCGTCTTCCAGCGCGTGCTTGAGGTGATGCACGTAATCCAGCCCTTCCAGCGGCGTAGTGGCGTGCAGGATGCGGAAGAAATTAACATAACAGAAGCGAATCCCCCGCTCGCGGGCAAAGTGCGCCCAATTGTGGCCAGCGGCGTGGTAATCGAGAGGAACCATGTCGGCGGGAGTGAAGCGGTGGCCGAGGACGATGTGCGGCGCCCGTCGCTTGGCGATGAACCAGTCCCCCTTTTGATGGCGGGACTCGGCAAAGTAGACGAAGGCGAGGTCATTGTTGGCCAGCGCCTGCACGGTGGCATCCAGGTGCATCTCGTGGCCCAGGATCATGTCGCCGGCGAAGGCGACGGTGCGCCCCACCTGCGCCGCCTGCGTCAGCGTCCGCGTCAGCAGCGCCGGATCGGGCCAGGCGTAGCTGACGGGGCGGGGGACGGCGCCCAACCCGTGCTGGTGGATCAGGCCCGCCAGTTCCATGTCAAAGCCCAGCCCGATTTCGCCGATGGTGGGGATGTCTCCGGCAAAGGCGAGGGTGGTGTGGTCGAGTACGGCCGTTTCCGTCTGCGGCAGTCTTTCCCCCAATTCGGCGGCCAGCAGCGCCACCAGGTCGGCGTCGCCATGCAAATAGTTCCAATGGCCGATGCGGGGTGGGTGGGTGATGGGATGCGCCGGCGCTTGCGGCGTCAACTGCCCCTGCGCCAGCAAACGGTTCAACGTCCACTCCGGCAAAGAAACGTGCGTCGCTCCCGATTCGGCCAGCCGGGCCAGCATCTCCGCCAGCAGCAGCCCGGCGCGGATGGCGGCGGCCTGCGCGTCGTCAAAATCCACGCAGATGGCGGCGCGGTTGTTGGTTTGTTCCCATTGGTGACGGCGTACCAGAACGCGGGCAGCAGCGGCAACTCCAGCAACGGCCGTTGTCAGTGATAAAAGGCGTGATAATTTCAATTTTGTTTTCCTCGATGCCTGATGGTCGTCTTGATCACGTTTCACGTTTTAATCGGCTAAGAATCATCTGCCCCGTATCCGTCCGCGCTGCTTGGAGCAACGTCGCCCAGATGCGGAGCAAGTCACGGCCGTCTCGCGCCCAGCGCGCCGTTTCTGCCCGATCCTGAACGCCGCGCACCAGGCGCTGGCGGATGTTGATGAGCGGTTTTTGCTGGGTGCGGCGCAAAATATCGGGCAGACCCCGCCCGGCGATGCGGCGGCGCAAACGGACGGGCGTGGCCTGCGCCAGTTCGGCCAGCGTCTCTTCAGGAACAGGAGCGGCGAGCAGTTTTTGCGCCAGCGACAGAGCGGCCAGGGCATATGGCGCGGCGCGATAATGGCAAGCGCGGTTGGTGAAAATGGGCCAATCCACCCGGCCAGAAGCAGACACGATGAGCAGGTCAGTCAACTGGACAAAGGCGGGCGCGCCTTCGATGAGGTGGAAGCAGAAGTGGAGGCAGAGGTGCAGAAGAAGGTCGTCGGGGGTGAGGACGCGGCACGGCCGTTCCCCCAACATCACCGTCTCGGCCCGTTCACGCGTGCCGGGCGTGATGTCCACCTTCAGCCCAAACCAGGACTCTTCCAGCGAAATGTGCGGCTCCACCATGCGCTCCCCGGCGGCGGAGAGGTAGGGGTTGATGGTGGCCGTCTGCGCCCCGGCGCGGCGGAAGGTGCTGGTGTGTTTAGTGACGCCCGCGCCCATGTCAGCCGATTTATGCTTGCCGCCATAGCCTAATCGGGTCAACAGAGCTTCGGCGCGGGGCAGTTCGGCCGGGGCGAAGAGCAGGTCAATGTCGTTCATGGGGCGCAGGGCGGGGTTGGCGTAGTAGCAGGCGGCGAGATGGATGCCTTTGAGGGCGATAGGGCGCAAGTTTTCAGCGACACAGGCGTCCAATAGCTCATCCAATTGGGCGGTGATGGCGGCGTTGCGTTTGGCCTGGGCCTGATAGGTGACGGCAAGTTTGGCGGCAGCGCGGGGGGGCGGCTGGAGCGACCAGCAGGCGAGGCGATGATGCAGCTGCGGGGCCAATCCCAGCACAATCGCCCGCACGACCAGATCATCCCAATCGATCTGCCGGGCAACTAAATCAGACTGCCATTGGGCAAGTGCCTGGTTGGGTTTCAGGGCGTCTAAAATTTGTTGTGTTGTGGCAACGGCCGTCATATCGTTGTGGGCAAAACGAGACCCATTACACCTGATTGTCTAGAGGGTCTGACAGATATTTATGTCAAAAACAGAGGTGGATGATGGTATGCGCACCACCATGCAGTCACAAATGGACAGAGTTCAGCCAGCGGCAAACAGCTTCTACCGTTTACCGCCAACGGATTACCGAATTAGTGGCTGCTAAAGGTTACCTGGGAAAGTTGATCGTGTTTCTTGACTTTGGGTTTTTTGTACATATGCGCCTCCTTCTTAATTTGGGCGGACAATCAGGGTAATGCGCCTCTCTTTGACCAAAACGACAGCCGTCTACAGAATTATACGCATCAATGGGGGCGTTTGGATGTTAAAAAGTATAGTTGGATTTGTAAATCCTGCAAAATAAGCAATTGACCAGCAGGAAAACGGCGGCGCTGTAGGCGTAGTAAAACCAGTGTAGGGGGATACCGCGGATGGTGAATTGCAGGCCGCGCTTTTGGTAGAAAAAGCGGTACAGGTCGCGGTTGAGCCAGAGCAGCAGAGGAGCTAGAGCTAGAGTAAGAGCGAGAGGAGTAAGTGTGACGGCCGTTCCCGCCCACACTAACGACGCCAGCATCAGAAACACAATGAGCGCGCTGAACCGGTGATGAAATTGCAAATTGAGATCGGAGGGCAGGTCACGCCGTTGGCGCAGCAGACAGGCCCAGGGGACGGCCCGATCCAGGATGTCGGAACGGAGCAGGCTGAGGAGCGTCCACCGCTTGAGATGTGTGACCTGTACGTCTTTGGCCAGGCGGATACGGCCGTTACGCGCCGCCAGCCGGTAGCCCAACTCAATATCTTCAATCGCCGGGCGGAGATAGCGGCGGGCGTCAAAGCCGCCCAATTCCCAAAAACGGCCGCGCCGGACAGCGCCGCAGCCCGCCCAAAAGGTAACGGCCGTCTCCCGGCTGGTCTGGTGGATGAAGTAATGGAACAGGTTTTTGTACTGCGAAATGAAATTGGCCGCCGCCGGAGCGTCGTCGTAAGAGCCGAAGAGGGCGTCCAGTTCCGGCTCTGCTTGCAGGACGCGGGCGGCGTGGGCCAATGTGTCCGGGTGAAGCTGGCAGTCGGCGTCGGTGAAGAAGAGGTAACGGCCGTTGGCTGCCGCTGCCCCTAAATTACGCGCCGCCGCCGGACCAAGACGGCCGTCGGTCATCAACACCTGCGCCCCCGCCTGCCGCGCCAGCGCCGCCGAGCCGTCCGTTGAGCCGTCATCCACCACTATCAGCTCCCAATCCCGGAAATGGGAATCGGCCGCCGCTTGCAGGCAGCGCGCCAGGGTGGAACGGCCGTTATGGACGGGGATGATGATGGAGAAGAAGGGAGTCATGGGGAGTTTGTAGGAAATTGGAGACTGGAGACTGGTAATCGCCAGTCGCCAGTCTCTGTCTTTTATGCCCAACGGCCGTCTTCCTCAGGCAGGGAAGGAACGGCCATTTCCATTGCCGGGAACCGCGCGTCCAGAAAACGAAACACATCCTCGATGACGCCGTCGCTGTTCATGTAGCGGAAGGAACCGGTACGGCCGAGCAGATGCAGGCGCGGCCATTGGGCCAGGAACTGCCGCGCCTGCGCCAGCCGTTCGCCGTAGCCCAGGTCATAAATGGGGTAGGCGTGGGGCAGACGGAGCAGCCAATGATCGCGTACCTCCTCCGGGGACAGCCAGCCGATGCGGGCCAGTTGGGAGACAACGGCGTCCACAATTTGCGCCTCCGGCCATGACCAGACTGGCTCGTCAGGGTTGGCGAAAATCTCAACGCCCAAGGAGGTGCAGCGGCCGTCGGGAACCATGTCGAGCGACCAATTTTTCGGCTCGTGGGTGCGGCCAAAGATAAATTCCGGCTCCGGGAAATACGTCCAGCTATCGCCGCTCACCCGCTCCCGATCCAGCGCCAGGAAGACGCAGATGAGGCCGCGATAATTGAGCCGGAAGCGACGCGACGCCGCCTCGCCGCCGGAATCGGACGCCAGCAGGCGCAGCAGCGCCCCCAGCGGGATGGTGGCGATCAGCTCGGCGGCGCACCAGGTTTGCGTCCCCGATGGGCCGCGCAAGGTTACTTCAAAGCCGCCCGGCACGGCCGTTATCCGGGTTGGCGTCGTACCGGTCAAAATCGTGCCGCCGCGCGCCCGAATGTCGTCGGCCAATGCCTGGGGAATCATGCCGAAACCAGCGCGGGGGTAGTAAAAGCGGGATACGGCCGTGGCCGGGGGCTGGGCCGCCGGGCGTAAGCTGTGGCGGATGGCCGGCCAGACGCCGGGCAGTCCAATCCGCTGCGCCGCCCAATCGGCCGATAGTTCACGCCCAGGGATACCCCACACTTTTTCGGTGTAAGGCTGGAAGAAACGGCCGTACATCGCCCGGCCAAAGCGGCGGATGACCCAATCCTCAAAGGAGCGATCCGGCCGCTTTTGTTCGCTGAAACGGGCCAGAAAATAGCTGGCCGCCGCCTGCACTCCCTGGAGTGGGGAGAAGGCGGTGATGGCGGTGGGCAGGGTGATGGGATAGGGAATGTAACGGCCGTTTAGCTTGATGCGGCTCACCCTGGGCACAGTCAACAAATCGTCGCCCAGCAGGTCGCGCAGCCAGCGCAAAACGGCCGGGTTGTGGCTGTGGAAACGGTGGCCGCCCAGGTCAAAGCGGAAGCCGTCACGAACGACAGTACGGGCCAGTCCGCCCACGTCAGCCCCTTTTTCGATGACCGCTGCCCGCTGCCCCAGACGCAGCAGCTCCCGCGCGGCCGTCAGCCCTGCCACGCCGCCGCCGAGGATGAGGAAATCGAACTGGCCAGATGGTCTATCTTCAGTCATCAATCACCAATCATCAATCATCAGTCATCAATCTTCGCCCCAGCCCAACCAGGGCCACGCCCATTTCCAGGGGCAGGAAGAGTGGCAGCCAGAGGATGCGCCGCCAGAGGGTGGCCGAGGCGCGGCTCTGGCGTAGGGCTACGATAACTTGAAACAGAGGGGTGATCAAGCTTGTTAATAAAATGGTAAGCAAAAGCGGGGAGGGGGGACGGGAAACGGCCGTCTTCCCCCCCGTCAGCAGCAAAGCGGCCCGATCCAGGTAACCCAGGGAAAAGGCGAGCAGTTCCAGCCGCAGCCGCCAGGGGAGGTGAGTGGCGCGCATGGTGACGACCGTCTGCTGCCGCGCCACCGCCCCAAATCCGACCGCCCAGCGCGTGTGCTGCCGCCAGTAGTCGGCTAACGTCTCCGGTGCGGCGTGATGGCTGACGGCAGCGGGCACAAAATGGGTGCGCCACCCGGCCCGCGCCAGCTTCAGCGTCAGGTCGCTGTCCTCCAGCAGCGCGCCGGGCAAAAAGCCGCCCACATCGGCCAGCGCCGCCCGCCGGTAAACGCAGTTGGAGCCGAGCAGCGCCGGAGCCAGATGAAGTCGCTCTTTGGCCTGCATCGTTACCAGTTGATGCACCAGGTTCTCAAAGGCGACGTGGCTGGCGATGGGGGAGGCCAGCGGGTTGCTGACGGTGCGACGGCCGTTTACTGCGCCCACCCACTCATCGGCAAAAAAGGGGACGAGAAGGGAGAAGACATTGGGCGACGGCCGTTCATCGGCATCAAACACCGCCGCCAGATCTCCTTGCGGAAAGCGGGCAAGCGCCGCGTTGAGGGCGGCCGCCTTGCCCACATTTTGTGGCAGAGGGAGCCAGCGCCGGTGGGCCGCTATAGCGGCCCACTCACGGGCGATGCGGCGGCTGTCGTCCGTCGAGCCGTCATCCACCAGGACGATGGTGAGCGCGTCGGCCGGGTAATCGAGCCGCGCCAGATGGGCCAGCAAGGCGGGCAAAGCGGCTGCTTCGTTCCAAAAGGGAACCAGCAGCAGAACGTGAGGACGGCCGTCCATCTGCAACGGCCGTCGTTCTGGCTGACGGCGCAAAACGGCCAGTAAAAAAAGCCAGCGGCGCAGAGTGAACAAGGCCAGAATCAGCCCGGCCAGCCAGACCAGCCCATTCGACAGGCGGGTTAAAAACGATAAGATTAGGCGCGTCATGCCGCATTTTGTATCTTATTTCCACAATGCACGCGAATGATGGATGAAACCGATTTGTACGACCAATACGCCGACCGCCTGGAAGATTTCTGGAACCGCCGCCGGACGCGGCCTCGTTTTCGGCGGGAGGTACGCGTTTTTGGCCGGGCGCTAGTGGTGGCGAGTAATGAGGAGGGGGTGTTGACGGCCGTTGACCTGGCCCAATCCAGCTACACCACCGCCGCCCCGGTGGATGGCCCGCTCCTGCGCGTGCAGCTTGTCGTGCAATCGCCGCCGCAGCCGGTCGGCCCGACCCCGGACGATCTGATGCAGCGCATCACTTACAGCGGCGACGGCGGCTGGCTGATGCTCCAGTTGGGCCAATGGGGGCAGGCGCATGTAGACCTGGAACAGGGGCGGGCAACGGCCGTTCTCACGCCTGAACTGGCGCGGCGGCCCGATCTGATCAGCCAATGCCTGCTGCACACTATTTGGCTCAACTTTTTCATCGTTGGAGGATACGGCCTGCTGCACGCTTCTTGCCTGGTGCGGGATGGCCGGGCTGCGCTGCTGCTGGCTCCGCACAACGCCGGCAAATCCACGACGGCGCTGCATCTGGCGCTGGCGGGCTTCCGGCTGTTGACGGACAGCATGGTTTTTGTGGCCCCGTCGGAGCCGCTGCAACTGCTGGGCTTCCCGGTGGGCAAGGTGAAGCTGCGGCGGGATATGTTATCGCAATTTGTGACGTTACGGCCGCTGCTGGCTCAAGAGGTTGTACGCCGAGAGACGAAGTTCAGGCTGGATTTGCGGCAGGTGGCGGGGGTGAGGGTGCAGGAAACGGCCGTCTTTCCTACCGCCGTTGACCTGTACCTGATGTCGCGCCACGATCGGGCACAGACGATTGTGAAGCAGGCCGACAAAACATCTGTGTGGACGGCCGTCATGGACAACAGCCTCTACTTTGACCGGAGAAGCATCTGGGAACAAAACCTGCGCTGCCTAACGCCGCTCATCGAACAGGCGCGCTTTTTCCACTTGACTATTGGCACAGATGCCGGAGGCATTGTGGACGCCTTTACCCGCCTGTCCTAAGCGGGGCATTTTGTTGCGCAGCCGCCGCAAAAACGGGGAACTGACGGAACAGATTATGTCCGTATGTAGAACGGGTAAAAGTTGTGAATGAAGGCATTCGCCTGGATTATTAAGTAGGTACGAAAGAAAAGTCAGATATGATGCCACTGGCGGCTAGGCTAAAATGATAGGTCACATGACAAAGATATGAAATGGGTAATGACACAATTCGAGAAAAGGAAACAAGTTATTTACATTTTAGCGCCGCTATTTTTGACGATTGCCTGCCTTGTTTTCATAAACATCACCCCACGGTGGCTGGCAGCAGAAACGCCGACTTCGGCAGCAATCACAACCAATCCTCAGAGTACTACTGCGGCCGTTGAACCGGCAGAAATGGCTGCTTCATCTACCCCCACGTCTGCGCCAATAATGACGCCTACGCCGCCGCCCTTACCGACGCTGCCACCCGGCGCGGTTATTGAGTTATTAGGTCCGCCGTCCGGCAGTAGTTTTCGATTAGTGGGAACGATTTCATTTTATTGGCGCTGGCCGGCGCCCTTATCGGAAGGACAAAGCCTGGGAATTTATGTTCGCTTGAATGGACAGGAATTGCTTCTGGGGCAATTAGATGAGCCTAATGTGGGGCAAGATTATCGGTGGCAGGTTGATGTGGGAACCTTGACGGAAACGGCCGTCTCCGGGCAGTGGTTCGTCCGGTTACAATTACCAAATGAGGTGAATAACCTGCTTGAAAGCGACCCCCGAATATTTAACATACTACCTTAGCTATATCTATCAAGTGACGTATAATTGCTCCTGAAACCAACGATAAGTATCGAGGATTAAATAACTGGAGTCTAAGTAGATCCAAAATCTGCCGCGAATTGCACAAATTTGACCAAACCTGACTCTTACACCTTGCTCCTGACTTTTGCCGAAATGAAGTAGCCGAATAATGCAAACAA
>JAJRVV010000065.1 GCA_024277135.1 Chloroflexota bacterium
CAGTCGCCGCTTCCTCTTTCGATTTCACGACCATCTCAGTGAGATGAGGCTTCATTGTCCCGAAGGCTTCGCACCAAGCCATTGCTGGCAACGCACGCTCCGGTAGGGTACTGATGGTAGAACATCAGGTTATGTCCTTTTTGTTAAATCATAACAGCTACTCATGCAACTTCGTGTCGCACCCCAACTCTTGCATCTGCTGCCACAATGATTCTCGCTGCCGCAAATCTGCGCCGCGATAGGAGGCGATGATAAGAACGCCGCTCTGCGCCAGACGGGGAGCGACGGCCGTCAGAACAGCCATCGTTTCCGCATCGGCCCAATGTAAATCTTCCAACAGCAGACAGAGGGGGGTGATTTTGGCCCAGGCGGTTAACAGTTGGTGAAAAGCGTCAATCAACCGCCCCTGTTCCTGTTCCGGTGTAACGCCGCCTGGTCGCGCCCGGCTGCTTTTTCTAGCTGCATCAGCCGCGTCAACGCCCGCAGCCACGACTCGCGCAGTTGTTCGCGGCGTATCAGCGCCCAATCATCGTAAAAGCCGGGCAATAAATCGCCCTGGTATATTTGCCGCGCGGTGCGGAGGCTTTCTAATTCATCGGCGGCCTGGGGTTAGGTGAGCGACTCGAATTCAAGGGCGTCTACTCCCATGGCGCGATCAGGGGGGATGTGAACGGCCGTGTTATTTACCTCCAACAAATCGGGCAAAACGCGCCGGATATGCCACAACGCTTGCGACAAAGCGCGCCGTCCCCTTTTTTCGGGTAAATCGGGCCAAAGCAGGCCGATGAGGCGCACTCTCGCTTGCGGTTGGGGATGCAGCAGCAGGTAAGCTAACAGGGTACGGCCGTCTTTGGCAGCGGGAAGGGGGAGGGGACGGCCGTTTTTGAATAACTGAAAAGCGCCCAGCAAAACAGCGCGTAAATCAGATGAGTCTTTCACAAAGCGAGGATAACCAACTGGCCCGATTTTGGCAACATGGTTGAGTAGAGAGATAGAGAAGCGTTCATCCAACTCTATCTCTAACTCTATCTTACGTCCGGTAATCGGCGTTGATGCTGACGTACTCGTGAGTCAGATCAGTCGTCCACATGAGGTCACGGCCGTCCCCCGCGCCCAAATCCAATCGAATTTTGAATGCCGGTAACGCAAAAATGCGGGCGGCGTCCGCTTCTTGATAGCTAGTTGGCGTTCCCTGGCGGACTAATTGCAGTTCGTCCACCGATTCTGCGCCAATCCACAACGCGGTTTGGTTTGGGTCAAACGGAACGCCGGCGCGGCCGGCCGCCGCCAAAATCCGGCCCCAGTTGGCGTCGGAACCGGCGAAGGCGGTTTTCACCAGCGGCGAGGTGGCAATGGTGACGGCGATGGCGTGGGCGTCGGCGTCGCCAGCCGCGCCTGTCACCTGGATTTCCACGAATTTGGCGGCGCCTTCGCCATCTTTCACGATCATCTGCGCCAGTTTGGCGCAGACGGCCGTCACCGCTTCGCCAAACAATCCCATCGCTTCATCATCCGCCACTTCCACCCCGCTGGCCCCATTGGCCAGCAGCAAAACGGTATCGTTGGTGCTAGTGTCGCCGTCCACCGAAATGCGGTTGAAACTAGCGTTGACGGCCGCCCGCAGCGCCCCATCCAACACATCCGGGGCTACGGCCGCATCCGTCGTCAACACCGCCAGCATCGTGGCCATGTCCGGGTGAATCATCCCCGATCCCTTGGCCATGCCGCCGATGGTGATGAGGCCACCGGGCAATTCCACCCGCGCCGCCAGATGCTTGGGGTAGGTGTCGGTGGTCATGATGGCCTGGGCTGCTGCCAGCCCGTTTTTCGGTGAGAGATGGGCGGCGGCCGTTTCAATCCCGGCCCGCAGTTTGTCCATGGGCAACTGCACCCCAATCACACCGGTGGAGAGGAGGAGTACCTGTTCTGGTTGGCAGCCCAGGCGTTGGGCGGCGATCTGCTGCGTGGCGCGGGCGTTGTCCAGCCCCGGCTGGCCGGTGCAGGCGTTGGCGTTGCCGGCGTTGGCCGCGATGACCCGGATGCGCCTGTTGTTGGCGCGTAATGTTTCCTTATCCACCAGCACCGGCGCCGCCGCCACCTGGTTTTGGGTGAAGAGGGCGGCGGCGGTGCAGTCCCGTTCGCTCACCACCACAGCCACGTTCAACCGATCCGGGTATTTGATGTGGGCGGCGGCCGCGCCGGCGCTGAATCCGGCGGGGGTGGTGACATGCCCTTCAGAAATCTCTTTGCTCATTCCCGTCCCTCTCGTTTCGCTTTATCGATCCATTCATCGGTCAGCAAGAATTTTCCTTGAATAGGGGTTGGCAACTCTGCCTGTTCTGCCGCCAATGCAATTTCTAGCAGGTGGATGGTTTCTTCAATGATGGTGCGTTTGTTTTTTGCCGCCTGTTTTTGCAGCTTTTGATACAATTCCAGGGGAAGTGATTCAAAAGACAGTTCGGACATGACTCATCTCCATTTGTAATTGTATAGTGTCTCACCATAGTAACACGATATGGTTGTGTAAGAAACGAAAAAATGAGGATGTGCTATGAAAACAGCCAGGCGCGTTTTATTCATCGTATCGTTGCTGATTTTGTTCATCGTTGCCCTCCTGTTTGCTTACGACCGATACGGTCGTCCCCTTTTGCCCGCTAATTGGGCGGGGACGTTGGCTGGGATGGGCGCGGTCGTTTTTCTGGTCGCCGCCTTTCTGGATAGTTTAGGCGGGGCAGTGGCGTTGGTGAGCAAACTGTGGGGGAAAGAGGGACCGGCATCGCTGCCGCCTCAACGCCAGATTGAGATGGAAGGCAGCGCGCCCTACCAGGAACAATCCCCCCGCATTGACGTGAATGCGCCCGTCGGCCAGATCCATGTACAGTATGGGACGCCGCCAACTCCGCTGGATGACAAAGCCGGCAGTTTCGACGAGGCGCGGCAGCGCTACCTGAAATGGGTAGAAAAGCGGTACGGCCGTCTCAACCTGCGTGGGGTTGAAGAACGCCAGCGTAGAATTCATAATTTGACGCTCGATAACGTTTATGTGTCCCTGGCGGCCACACTTGACCCGGATGAGGCAAAGCGCCGCCGTCAGGAAGAAGCCCCCCGGCGCGACGCCGCTGTCAATATGCGCGACCTGCTCCGGCAAAGTGATAGGCTGGCTATCACCGGCGCGCCCGGCTGCGGCAAAACAACCTACCTGCGCATCATTGCCAGCGTGTTAGCCCAGGCCCACCTGACAAAAGATACCCAATCCATCCAGCGCCATCTTGGTTTGACCGCCCCGCTGCCTATCCCCATTTTTATCACCTTAAGCGAATACAATCATTACCGTCGTCGGCACAGCGGCTCCGCCGACCCGGAGCGGGGCACATTGCGCGGCTTTATCACCCATCGTTTGCAGAAAATGATTGGCAGGCTGCCATCCGATTTTTTTGACCGGCTCCTGTCCAGCGGCCATCATTGTTTGCTGCTCCTGGATGGGCTGGATGAGGTGGCCGATGAAACAGAACGCCGCCTGGTCAGTACCGAAGTGCAAAATCTGGTAGACAGCGGCGACGCCGGACATATCATTGTGACCAGCCGCACCCGCGCCTATCGTGGGCAGGCCCGTTTGGCCGATTTTCGGGTGGCCCAGGTTTTGCCGATGGATGCCGAACAAGTGAACCAGCTCATCCAACAATGGTGCGCCGCCGTTTATGAAGACGAGGAAGATCGGACGAAGGAACAAGATGCCCTGCAAATGGCCGTCACAGAATTAGAAGCAAAACGGCGAGTACGCAATGAACGCCCCCTCATTGACACGCCCCTATTGGTGACTGTGGTCGCCATCGTTCATTACAACGAACACCATCTTCCCGAACAACGCGCCGCGCTTTACAAAAAGTGCGTCGAGGTCTTACTGGCCGAAAAACACCACCCGGCCACCGAAGGCGCCGAGTTCCTGCGCCAGTGGGGCGGCACAGAAACGGCCAAGCTGCAATTCTTGGCTTACCTGGCCTACGAAATGATGCGCGCCGGCGAAAAAGCGGGCCGCATAGTAGCCGAAGCGCAGTTAAAAGCGTGGCTGCTGCCGGAATTTGAGAGCGAATATGGACAGGAAGCTGCCCCAACGCAATTAAAGGAATTCATCGCCGCTATCCGAGGCCGCGAAAGCCTGGTCAGCGAAGAAAATACCACCTACCGCTTTGTCCACCTGGCCTTCCAGGAATTCCTGTGTGCCTACTACCTGGCCGAAACAGTGCGCGAAGGCAACCAGATCGCTGCATTTCTGGCCGCCGACAACCGCCTGGCCGATTCCTGGTGGCGCGAGGCGATCCTGTTGACCATCGGGCACATTGGAGTGAGCAGCAAGAAAAATGCGCTGGCGTTAACCCAACGGCTGACCCAGCTTTCCGGCAGCGATGATCTGGAATTGGCTGCGGCGGAGTTGGCCGGAACCGCATTTTTGGAACTAGAAAGCCAGGACGACCGGGTGCGGCAGCAGCTAAGCGGCCGGTTGTTTAAGATGTTGGTAAAACGTGATTTTGCCGCCCAACCGGCGACGCGGGCGATTGCCGGGGATGCGTTGGGACGGCTGGGGGATGAACGACCAGGCGTTTGCACGTGGAAACCAGAATTAATTCTGATTGCGGATGATTTGGAGTTTTTGATGGGCGAGGAAAAGAAGCCAGTGAGGGTTCCCATGCCGTTTGAGATTGCGAAGTACCCGGCGACAAACGCCCAGTTCCGTTATTTTTGGGAAGATGGCGGCTATACGGAAAAGTGGCAACATTGCTGGACGCCGGAGGGGTGGCGATACAAGGAACGAAATAACTGGACAGAGCCGCGTTATTGGGACGACCCGCAGTATAACCTGCCCAACCAGCCGGTGGTGGGCGTAAGCTGGTATGAAGCGGTGGCCTACGCCAACTGGCTGGCGGAACAAACAGGCCAACCGTACCGGCTGCCCACCGAAGCGGAATGGGAGCGGGCGGCGCGGCATACGGATGGACGCACCTACCCCTGGGGCAATGAGTGGCGCGACGGCATTGTTAACTCAGAGGAAGCGGGCATCGGCCGGCCCACCGCCGTTGGCGTCTTTCCTGATGGCGCGGCCGTATGCGGCGCGTTGGATATGAGCGGCAATGTTTGGGAATGGTGCCAAACCCGTTGGCGTGATGAAAAAGGGAATGATTATCCGCCAATTTGGGCTGACGACGGCCGTGAAAACCTGGCTGGTAGCAATTCTGTGTGGCGTGTTGTGAGAGGGGGTGCATATTGGAATGACAAAGACGATTTTCTCCCGGCTGCCGCCCGCTACAGGAGCTACCCGAGCCTCGGGAACTACGACGGGGGTCTGCGGGTGGTTGTGTCCCCGTTCATCTCTGGCCTCTGAACTCTCTGAATTCTGTTCCTCTGATCTCCTCTGCGGGGGTTTGGGGGTGTCCCCCAACATTGTTTCGCGCTGGCGCGATCAAATTTATTTTCCCGGA
>JAJRVV010000066.1 GCA_024277135.1 Chloroflexota bacterium
GGCCGATTAGAGCCGTATGCCAACCGGGTTGAATCGTCATGCCGAAGACCCAGGAGACAACCGTGTGGACGGTAATGACCAGCATCGCCATGAAAATCGCCATGCCGTCCAACACTTTTTCCAGCCGATGGTACTGTTCCGGCCGTCCTTCCCAGCCCAGGGCCATGATTTCATACATACGGCGCTGCCAGCGGGGCGACTCGGTGAGCCTGTCCCGGCATAGGGCGATGTCCGGCAGCAGAGAGAGGTAGAAGAAGACCATGCTAGAAAACAGATAGAGGGATACGGCCGTAAAATCCCACAACAGCGGTGATTGGAAACGGCCGTAAATAATCACGTTCAAAATGCGTTCCGGCCGTCCCATGTCAATCACAATGCTGGCCACGCCAAAAGGCAGGCTAAACAGCGTAATCGCCTCCGCCGCCCGCGTCAGCGGCTTGCGCCACTCCGCGCCCGACAGCCGCAAAATGGCCGAGATAAACGTGCCGGAGTGCGCCAGACCGATGAAAAAGACGAAGTTCGTCAGGTAAACGCCCCAGTACACCGGCCGATTCATGCCCGTCACGCCCAGGCCCAAGGTAAACTGCCGTACCCAGGCATAAACGCCCACTCCCATCAAAACCAACAAAATAATCCACAGCCAGCGATCACGTGTGGTGATGTGCTTCACAGGTTCTAAAACAACTTTTTCGTGTTTATTATATGGATGCCATGCCATCAGTTTAGCCCTCCGTCAGGTAAATCGTCTTGGGTTCTGTGCCCGCTTCTTCGAGCAAACGGAAAGCGCGGCGATCCTGAGATAGACGCGAAACCATCGAATTAGGATCCTCTAGATCGCCAAAGAAGCGAGCTTTGCCGGTGCAGGTTTGTACGCAGGCTGGTACATATTCGTCAGGCCGAAAATCGCGCGCCTCAGCCTCGGCTCTGGCCCGCGCCTTGTGCAGGCGGTGAATACAGTAGGTGCATTTTTCCACCACACCCTTGGGGCGAATAGCCGGCCCTTCCAGGTCGCCCCGGCCGGCAACCCGATCCGGGTTCAGGTGCTGCTCCAGCCCTGGCTCCCATGTCGGCTTGTACCAGTTAAAGTAGCGCACGCCGTAGGGGCAGGCGACGGTGCAGAAACGGCAGCCGATGCAGCGGGCATAGTTCTGCCGCACAATGCCTTCCTCGTCCTGGTACGTAGCCTGCACCGGGCACACCTTAACGCAGGGCGGATTTTCGCAGTGCATACAAGGGCGCGTCAGGAATTTTGCCTTGTCGCTGGCGATGTCGCCCTCTTCAGCCCGCAACGGAAAAACCTCGTTCCACAACATTTCGCGGCCGAGTTCCGCCTCCTCCGGGGAGACAATTGGCGTGTTGTTTTCGAAGCGGCAGGCGATACTGCATCCCTGGCAGGCAACACACTTGTCTAAATCTATAACCATTGACCATCTTGCCATGATGTAACCTCAGTTCAATTAGCAATTAGCAATTAGCAATTGACAATTCACAATTGACAATTCTTCAGGCTGCATATACCTTCACCCGCGTATTGGTGAAGGAAGCCAATCCGGTAAACGGCTCGCTGGCCGGGCTCAGGATTTCCAGACCATTAACGCCGCGATCTTTGGCCCAACGGCCGATCGCTTTATGTCCCTGGTTGTGGGGGATGGCAATCACATCTGGCAGCAGACTCTTGACCAGCCGCAGCCTCGTTTGCAGTTTGCCGAAAGGGGTTTCTACCCAAACCTGCTGTTTGTTCTCCAGTCCCAGTTCATGCGCCGTTTCCGAGTTCATTTCCACCCAACTGCCCCACCGTTCGCCAACGACCATGCCGCTGATTTCCTGCAAGGTAGGCAGATTGGCGTTGTAGCTGTACGGCCCCAGGCTCATCAACGTGACCACGTTCAGGACGAAGGGGTATTCTGCTTCGTCGCCGACGTAGGGTACGTCCTCGTGATGAGGCAGGAACAGGGCGTCGCCGCTCACGCCGGGGTTTAGGGCTGCCAGTTCTTCGCTGCTCAGATCGCCTAGGATGCAGCTAAGTTCACGGCTGTAGAAGTCGAAACGGCCGTCTCGCGGCGCGCGCTGTCGGTCCGAACCAACCACTTCATTAATCCACTTCTCGCTGCCCCGGCGGGCAAAGCGGTAGCCCGGCGTCATCCACACGCCCAAATCAGTCAGTGTCTGCCAATCTGTGCCAATATTTTGCAAACGGAATTGCAACACTTCCTCAAACGACTTCCAGGGGAATGCAGCCGCCACCGGGCCGCCCATCTCATGAGCCACCTGAAGGAAGAAATCGGCCGTGTTCATCGTGTCGTGCAATGGCGGCAGCACCGGCTGGCGCAGCCCCACTCCAGGGTAGCCTAGCCCTTCAAAGTAATCATCCTGCCATCGTTCCAGGAATGTCGGTTCCGGCAGTATCAGGTCAGCGTACTGTGCCGATTCATCCATAAATGTGGCAAAGGAGACGATAAACGGAATCTTATCAAACGCCCGGATGAACTTTTCGCCCCCCGGCGTCCCGTAAACCGGATTGGCGTCGTAAAGGAACAACGCTTCCACCGGATAGCCATCCAGTACGCGGTCGGCCACAGCCTGGTAAGCGTGACGGCCAACCGGGAACACTGTCCCCGCGCCATCAACTCGTTCTGCTTCCCGCCCCGCTTCCGCTACGGAATCGCTGGATAGTTCCGGCCAGTCCGGGCAGGCTGGGTAACGCTGCACCTGGACGCCGCCAGGCACATCAATGTTGCCCACCAGCGCGTTCAGACAATGGATGGCCATGGCCGTGGCCACGCCGTTTAAACTGCCGTTCAGCAAGCCACCCTTGGCCGGCATAATGGCGACGGCCGGCCGGTTGCCGGCAAATTCGCCGGCAATTCGGGAAATGGTGGTGGCCGGTACGCCCGTAATTTGCTCTACCCGGCGCGGATCAAAGTTTTCCAGCACGTAATTCTTGAACCCTTTATGTTCCTTGCCGTCGTCGTCCTTAAAATCTTCAAAGCCAAAGGCATAGTTGCCGATAAACTCAGAGTCGAAGCGGCCTGTTTTGATGATGACATTGGCCATGCCCATTGCCAACGCGCCATCTGTGCCCGGATTGACGGCAATCCATTCATCTGCTTTGGCTCCGGTCACGCCCTGTCGCGGATCAAAGACGACCACCTTGCCTCGGGTAGCCCGACCCCGGCGCATGTAAGAGAGGCCGGAAACCATGCGTTGCACCGAACGGCCGCCTTCCAGCAAACTGGCGCCAAAACTAATCACATAATTGCTATTTTCTAAATCGTAAGCAGGTAAATCATAGATACCCTGCGTAAACAGGTTGCCTAACTTGGCCGCTTCAAGATTCAAGCTGTCGTGGGAAACAACATTGGGCGAGCCGACGGCATGCATAAATCGTTGCAAAAAGCCGCGCATCTGGCCCCGCGTTTCACCGTAGAGTAGGGCGGCCCGCTCCGGATAACTGGAGTCACGCAGCCCGCTTAATTTATCTGCCACCATTTTTGCCGCTTCATCCCAACTGATCGTTTCCCATTCCCCCGCTCCCCGCTCGCCAACGCGCCGCATAGGGCCGGTGAGCCGGTCGGGGTTGTAAAGCAGTTCCGGGGCAGCCTGTCCCTTGGGACAGAGCGCGCCCACATTGGTCGGGTGCATCGGGCTGCCTTCCAGTTTGACCAGATTACCATCGGCGATGCGGGCCAACATGCCGCAGCCGCTGGGGCACATCAGGCAGACAGTGGGGACAATGCGTTCGTTTGCGGCCGTTTCCAACCATACGGCTGATTTCGGATCGGCCGCCAGACGGGTTAACAAACGCGGGGCCGTGGTCAACATAGCGGCCGTGCCCATGACGCCGGCCGACATGCGTAAAAATTTTCGGCGTGAAAGTGTGTCATTCATGCTCATCGTTAATTGCCTCCACACTTTTCTGCGCCCGGAGCCGGCTCGCAGGTGAATTCGGCCGGCGGCAGCGGATAACTCGGCGGCTGCGGCTCAATTTGGCCGGAAGCAATCCCGGCCGCGAATGTAACTAATGCATCTAACTGCGTGTCTGTCAACTGCCCTTCAAACCCAGGCATGCCGCTGCGCTCCCGGCCGCGCAGAATCGTGGAACGCACTTTGGACTCCCGTACGCCAGTACCGGTGATAGCCACGCCGAATAGGCCTTCGCCAGCCAATCCATGACAACCGGCGCAGGCAATGTCGTATAATTCGGCGCCGTCTTCCACGCCGGGCGCAATGGGTACGTCCAATGCGGGCATGGCGTCCGGGCGGCCCTGGGCGGCCCAGAGGAGGCCGCTCAAAGTGCGTGGGCCGCCGCCGCCGGGGTTGACGTGGCAAGCGCCACAAGCCTCACCGGTACGAGCCGCATATTCAGGCAGGGCATGGGCGGGGCGTTCTTTTGTCATCAACCCGGTGACAAAAATCGTCCCCACAGCCAGCAAGATCAGCGCGCTCACTTGCAAAGTTTTGACGAAGTTCGCTTTTTTCATAGCACACCTTTGTAATCCACAGAAAAAAGGGATGGGGGGAAAGATCCCCCCATCCCCAGAAGACGCTTATTCTAAAATCTCTTTATTCTGCCGGCAGTGTTTGGGCATAGGCCAGAATGTTGATGAGGTCATCGATACTCCAACCCATTTCACGACCTTGCAACATGTGGGTGCCCGGTTGGCCGTTGAGCGCCTTATGCAGGAACTCCCAGGGGTTGTCGTTAGCAATCGTGCCCACGTATTCGGGATCGCTCTCGTCGCCGAACATAATAGCCTTGCCGTCATCACCATGGCACTCGCCGCACTCTTCGTAGAACGCTTCGCCTGCATCTGGGTCGCCGTTCACAGTTTTGTCACTGTTGATGTAAGGCGATGTGTCGGTAAGGCCGTCCTGAATAAAGGCAACCATCAATTCCATCGCGCCTTCATCGAAGTACGGGGAGAAGTCATGGTCAGCATTGGCGCTGCCATCCAGCCAGGCAACGATTTCCGCAGCAGACATGGAACTGGCGTCTGCGATACCGGCGAAACCGGTCTGGTGGGAGCCGGAGCCATAGGCGCCGTCCACACCCTGGTAATCCCAGCCGTGGCATTCCTTGCAACGCCAGGTGTCGGCGCCGCTGCGTTCGTTACTGTCTTGGGTGGCCCACAAGGGCATGTCGCCTTCCGGCGCGTCCATGTCCAACGCTTTCCACCATTTGTCATACATGATGCCGCCGTTGGAAACCAGCGGGGCTTCGGGTAATGTTTGGACGTAAGCCAGCAAAGCGGCGATTTCCTCATCCGACCAACCGGCGTCTACGGCCGACATCATATCAGTGCCGGGCTGGCCGACGCGGATTTTGTGCAGCGCTTCCCAGGGGTTGCCGGCGGCGAGGCCGCCAACGTATTCGGGATCGTTCACAGCGGTGTGGAAGTTACGGGCCAGACCTTCGGGGCCATGGCAGTCAGCGCATTCCCCAAATAATTCTTCGCCCAGAGCTACGTCGCTGCTGACCGGCGTTTTATCAGTATTAACATAAACTGACATGTCAGCCATTTCTTCGCTGATGAAGATGGCCAGGTCGGTGAGGGCCTGCTCGTCCATGACGGCCGAGAAGTCGTGGTCGGCGTTGGTCGAACCCTGGAGCATACCCAAAATTTCGCTGGGATCGCTTCCGGCCAGGTCAAGGATGCCAGCGAAGCCAGTCGTATGCGAGCCGCTGCCATACGCGCCATCTACGCCTTTGTAATCCCATCCATGACACTCTTTACAACGCCAAGTGTCGGCGCCACTGCGGGTATTGCTGTCCTGAGTGGCCCACAGGGGATGATCTGCGGTCGGTTCATCCACGCCAGCTACTTTCCACCATTTGTCATAAAGCATACCGCCGCGGAGCGGGTCGCCAAACAGTTCCACGACGGGGGCTTCAGTGGGCTGTTCGGCCGGGGCCTCAGTGGGCTGTTCGGCCGGGGCTTTAGTCGGAGCCGGGGCTTCGGTAGCGGCTGGTTCCTCGCTGCCACCGCAAGCGACCAGCGCCAGGGCCAGGATCATAGCCAACGCCAGCAAGATGCTAAAAGATTTTTTCGACATTATTCAATCCTCCTAACAATTTTGGAAAAGGTTTTAAGAGCCGAGGCTTTATTGTTTCAAGTCTTAACAGAGCGTTTCGGCAAACCGCCTGTCATCCCAGCACATTAACGAATCATTAGTGAAAATGGTAACACAATTGCCTGTCACAAGTTGTCGCAGGGATGTAGCAGAGTGTCGCAAACGTGTCCAGATCGGCGGGGTCATACCCAATTTTGACCCGCGCCCGTTATAATGGAAGCAATGATCGGAAACATTGAAAGCAGAGGGGTTATGATTGACTCTAAGCAACATGCATCGGCGCAGGAAAGGGCGTTGTTTTTACGCCGCGTGAATCAAGTTCGCTTCGCACTGCCCTTACTCTTGTATATTGTGGTCGTCGCCTACGAGGTACAGGAACATTGGATCAAGAAGCAAACGATTGGGTTTGACATTAATCTGACGGCGGAAGTGCTTTTTTTTGGGATCATGGGGCCGACGGCCGTCTTCCTCGTTCTCTCATATATTCTGCGGCTGTTGCAGCGAGAGGTAGCCACAGCGAACGAATTGGAAGCGTTAAATCGAAATCTAGAAGTCGTCGTCGCCGAGCGCACGGAAACGCTGGCGTTGCGTAACGCGGAACTGGCGGCGGCCAATACCGAATTACAGCAAGTGGATCAGATGAAATCAGATTTTGTATCGCTGGTCAGCCATGAACTGCGCGCCCCATTGACAACGCTGAACGGCGGCCTGGAGTTGGCCCTGCAGGAGGTGTCGGAAATGTCGCCCCAATCACGCCGCATCCTGGAAGTGATGACGCGGGAAAGCGCCCGTCTGACGCAGTTGGTGCAAACGATTTTGGATGTATCGCAGTTGGATGCGGGCAAGTTGTCGCTGAATCTAGGGCCGGTAGCGGTGATGCCGCTGTTACAGCGGTCGGTTGACGTTCTTTTCCCGCGTAAAGAGCGCCCAATTATCTGGCAAACAACGCGCCATTTGCCGCCTTTGTGGGCGGATGAAACGTATGTGGAAGAGATTGTGCGCAATTTACTTCACAATGCGCAACGGTATTCGCCACCGGGCACGCCCATTGTCATTGAAACCGAATCGGCCGGCGATTGGGTTAACATCTCGATAATAGATCGCGGGCCGGGTATCCCATTGGCACAGCAAAAACATATTTTTGATCGCTTTTACCGCCGGGCGGAGCGAGATCGGGTGACGGACCCTGGTTGGGGATTGGGCCTCTATTTTGCCAGGGCGCTGGCGGAAGAACAGGGCGGCGCGCTCACCGTGACGTCGCCGGTTTACGAGGCGGCCGACGCCCCAGGCGCGCGGTTTACCTTAAAATTGCCGGTGACGGCCGAGGTGCCAGACGATGGCGAAGTTGTTGCTAATTGACGATGACATAGGCCTGACAGAACTGTTGGGGGATTTCCTGACACAGCAGGGGCATACCATTGTGGTGGCGCATGACGGCCGTGAAGGATTACGGCAGTTATTCACACACCAGCCAGATATGGCTGTGTTGGATGTGACCATGCCTCACCGCGATGGATGGGACACGCTGGAACGTATCCGAGAAGTATCAGAGTTGCCCATTATTATGCTGACGGCCCGGGATGAAGAGTCGGATATTTTGCGCGGTTTTGCTCTGGGCGCAGATGATTATGTGACCAAGCCATTTTCGTTTGCCCAATTATCGGCCCGGATCAAAGCCGTGCTGGCCCGCACTGGACATGCGCCGGCGGATGAACAGACCCAACTACAATATGGCGGGTTGGAAGTTGATCTCAGCGCCAAGCGCGTCTGGCGCGATGGCAAAATTATTTCGCTGACGCCGACAGAGTTTAAGCTGCTGGCGGCCCTCATGCGGCGCGCCGGCGAGGTTGTATCTCCAGAAGAACTTGTGAGCGAAGTGTGGGGAGAGCAATACGCAGGCGAAATCGGGCATGTGCGCCGCTATATCTGGCATTTACGAAAAAAGATTGAGTTAGATATGGAAAACCCGCGCTACGTTCACAATGAGCGCGGGTTTGGGTATCGTTTTCAAGTGGTCAGTGGGGAAGATGAAGAGGAGTAAGACGGCCGTATCATCTACAACTCATTCCGCGGCCGTTTCCTCTGGCGTATCCACCTGCACCTTATGCAAACCATTCTGCACCACCGACAGCGACCGCAGCAAATCCTCTTCCAGCTTCGCCAACACATCCACCACATACACATCCGCATCCTGACGTAAGGCTTCCGCATCCCGCCGCGCCCGTTCCAGAATGTTGTTCGCCCGCTGCTGCGCCGACGCCGTCACCGAATCCCGGCTCACCAGCTCCGCCGCCTCCTGCTTCGCCAACCCCCGAATCCGGCCCGCCTCCTCCTTCGCCTGCGCCAAAATCCGGTCCTTCTCCGCTTCAATGCGGTTCGCCCGCTTTATCTCCTCAGGCACAGAGACCCGCATCTGATCAACCGCGCTAAAAATTCGGTCTTCGCTCACCAGCAGATAGGCGCTCAGCGGCACCCGGGCGCTTTCATTTAGAATCTGTTCCAACCGATCAACCAGATGTTGAATATCCATCATTTCACCCCATCAATAAACCTACGCAGCCGATGACGAAAAACCGGGGTCATTGACTATTGACAATTAGCCATTGACAATTGACCATTCCATCACACTATTCCCATTATAATGCCCACGCCCTCAGTCACGCAACGGAACCGGCCGATTATACTGGGCGGCGTCTTCATCATTAAATCGGGCGTACAACGCTTTGGCTACGTTGGGCGGAACCATACTGGAGACATCGCCGCCCAATGACGCGATTTCGCGCACCGTCGTCCCGCTCAAAAAACTGTGTTGTTCCTGCGTGATCAAATTGATGGTTTCGATGTCGGGCGCCAGCCGCCTATTCGCCAACGCCAGCCGGAATTCAAACTCAAAATCAGAAAAAACGCGCAAGCCGCGCACAATCGCCACCGCCTCGATTTCACGGGCAAACTCAACCGTCAAGCCGCTGAACCGGACTACCTTGAGGTTATCCGACCCATTGAGCGCGTTTTTAATCATCTGAATCCGCGCCTCCACCGAAAACAAGATGGATTTGGAGGGTTTGCTGTGATCATAGACGCCCACCACCACTTCATCGAAAATGGCGCAGGCTCGCTTCATCAAATCCAGATGGCCGTAATGGACGGGATCAAATGTGCCGGGGTAAATGACTCGTCTCTTCAATGTTACTCTCCTTGAGGGGTCTGGTTATCAACTCGCGTCGCCAGCCTGTTCCCAGAAGGCGCTGATGCGTTGGCGCAGTAGATCGTGTTCTGGTTGGGATAACTCTGGATCGACGGTAAACAGTTCTTCAGCGGCGGCTCGCGCCATTTTCAGCATCTCCATGTCGAGGATGGAGGCCAGACGCAGTTCGGGCAGGCCGCTTTGGCGACGGCCGAAAAACTCTCCCGGCCCCCGAATCTCCAAATCTTTTTCGGCCAGGGCAAAACCATCGTTGGTATCTTCCAGGGCGCGCAGCCGCTCTTCGGCGTCGGCCGACTCGTTTTCGGCGATGAGGATGCAGTAGGATTGATGTTCGCCGCGCCCCACCCGCCCGCGAAACTGATGCAGTTGGGCCAGGCCAAAGCGGTTGGCGTTTTCGATGAGCATGACGGCGCTGTTGGGCACATCCACGCCCACTTCGATGACGGAGGTGGAAACCAGGACATCGGTTTCGCCATTTTTGAAGGCGCGCATGGCCGCTTCTTTCTCGTTGGCCTTGAGACGGCCGTGTACCAACCCCAGCTTCAACTCCGGGAACACCCCATGTTGCAGCCGTTCATACTCCGCCACCGCCGCGCCGGCGTCAATCTTGTCCGACGCCTCCACTAGCGGATAAATGATGTACGCCTGCCGCCCCGCCTGCGCCTGCCGCCGGATGAAGGTGTAAGCCCGTTCCCGTTCGCTGGGGCGCAGCCAGCGCGTCTTGATCTCCTGACGGCCGGGCGGCATTTCATCCAGCGTAGACAAATCAAGATCGCCGTATAGGGACAACGCCAGCGAGCGGGGGATAGGCGTGGCCGACATCACCAGCAGGTGGGGATGGCCGTCGTCCGCGCCGGAAGCGGCCCCCTTTTGGCGCAGCGCGGCGCGTTGATCTACGCCAAAGCGGTGTTGCTCGTCAATCACCGCCAGCCCCAGGTTGTGAAACTGAACCGCTTCCTGGATCAAGGCGTGCGTGCCGATGATGACCTGAATACGGCCGTCCGCCAACCCGGCATAAACCGCTCCTTTTTCGGCCGTGGGCGCGCTGCCGGTGAGCAATGCCACCGACACATCCAACTGACCCAGCAGCTCGCGCAGCCCGGCAAAATGCTGCTCCGCCAGGATTTCAGTGGGCGCCATCAACGCCGCCTGCGCCCCGGCTTTGACGGCGACAAACATCGCCGCCGCCGCCACCACCGTCTTGCCCGACCCCACATCCCCCTGCAGCAGCCGGTTCATGGGGATGTCCCGCGCCATATCGGCCGTGATCTCGCCAATCACCCGCTCTTGGGCGCCGGTTAGCTGGTAAGGCAACATGGCGCGAAAGGCGGCCAACGTTTCCGGCGTGTGCGCCAGCGGCGCGCCCGGCGCCGCCTGCCATTCCCGCCGCTGCCCTTGCATACCCAATTGCAACAAAAACAACTCATCAAAAATGAGGCGGCGGCGCGCTTTGTGCAAACGCTCCTGGTCCGTGGGGAAATGAATTTGTTGGATGGCGTGAGGCAGCGGCAGTAAATTTTGTTTTTGCCGCACCGATTCCGGCAGCGGATCGGGGACGTTGACCGCCCACTTGCCCACCGCCTGGCGCATGACGTCGCGCATCCGATTGCTGGTCAACCCCTGCGTCAGCGGATAGACGGGCACAATGCGCCGGGTGCGCAGCGGCTCCAACTCCAACGGCTCCCAGGTGGGATTGTTGAACACCAACCGCCCCAGGTATTGATCCACTTTGCCGCTGATGACGATCTGCATCCCAGCCTGGAGTTTTTCCGCCAGCCAACGCTGGTTAAACCAGGTGGCCTGAATCGTGGCGGCGCCGTCGTTGATGACGGATTGGACGACGACCTGGTTAGACCGCGTCCGCCGCGCCCGGGTTTCCCAAACGGTGCCGATGATCGTCACCTGCTCGCCAAAAACCAGCTCTTTGATGGGCTTCATCAAGGTGTAATCATCGTAGCGGCGGGGGAAGGTGTAGAGCAAATCGCCGATGGTTTCCGCGCCCACTTTTTGCAACTGCCCGGCGATTTTCTCGCCCACGCCTTTGATGATGGTGACGGGTTGGGCCATGGCTGCCGGGTCGGGCTGCGCCGTGGTGATGGGGGTGGGGAATGGGTTTTCTTTTTCGCCGGGCAGCCGTTTGGCGTGGGCGGGCGGACGCTCTTTGACGGCCGTCTTCCCCCTCTTTTTCGTTTCAACCGGCCGGGGTTTGGCTTTTTGTTTTTCTTTGGCGGCGGGACGTTTGGGGGGGCGGGACGGCCGTGCCGCCGGTTTGGTCTGGGCCGGTTGCGGCAGCCGCGCCTGCCGCTGCTGCAAACGGGCCATCAATGATTGGATGGCTTTGGCGCGGGCTTCTTTGCCGGGTAGACGGCCGTACTCCGTCAACACCTCGGCCGTCTGCTCCACAAACGCCTGATCCGCCTCATCCACCGCTTCATTCCGGGCTTGCTCCACCCAAAAAGCGGCAAACTGGCGGATGCCGCCCACCACAGCCTTGTTCTCGTATCCCTGCTTCGCTTCCAATTCTAAAACACGTTGTAAACGCTTAAATGCTCGACTCATAACATCTGCTTACTAAACCGAAATCACCGCAAATCCAACCGCGCCCACACCCAGATGGGCGCCGATGGCCGGGGTAATGCCCACGGTGAGCGGCGGCTGATCTTTATCGAATAAATGGGCGGCCTGCTGGCAAAGCTGCTCGGCCGCTTCCCTGGCGTTGACGTGGATGACGGCCAATCGCTCGAACGGCCGTAACGCCTCCACCATCCCTATCATCTCTTTAATCGCCCGCTTTTGGGTGCGGATGCGAGCCTCCACCGTGATTTTTCCCTGATGAATCATCATCACTGGCTTAATTTGCAGCAACGTGCCAATGCCAAAGGCGGCCCAATTCACCCGGCCGCTGCGCCGTAGCGCCTCCAAATTGTCAATCATGCCAAAGACGCGCGTTTTCGCCACCCGTTCCGCCAGCGCCGCCGTGATTTGCGCCACAGTGCGCCCGGCGGCGGCCATCTCCGCCGCCAACAAGACCAGCAGCCCGGCCCCCAGCGTGATTTGTTGGGTGTCGAACAACGTCACCGGAGCGGCATCGGCCGCTTCTGTCCCCAGGCGGGCGGCGTTAAACGTGGCGCTCAGTTCAGACGCGAGGTGGATGGATAAAATTTCCGCGGCCCCTTCATGGGTCAGCCGTTCATAAACCTCGGCGAATGTGCCGATGGCAGGCGCGGCCGTCGTCGGATAGGGTTCATAACCGGACAAACCAGCATAAAATTCCTGGCGGGAAATCTCGACGCCTTCCTGGTAACTCTGGCCGCCGATGTTGATATAAACGGGGACGATGGTGATGTCCCATTGGCGCGCCAACGCTTCCGGCACATCACAGGCGCTGTCGGTAACAATTTTGATGTTCATGAGCTACTCGGCGCCGAGGATGAAGAAGTAGTGGGGCTGGCCGCCGGGCAAAACTTCCACTTCCACGTCGGCATAACGGCTTTCAATTTGTTGGGCGACGGCCGTCGCCTCCGCCTCGGTGGTGTCCTGTCCATAATACAAACTGACGATTTCCTTCTCTTCCATTTCCATGCCGGCCAACACCTGGGCGATCACTTCCGTCATGTCCTGGCCCGATGCCGCCAAACGGCCGTCCACCAGCCCAATGTACTCCCCCTCGTTCACCGCCACCTCGTCAATCGTCACCGAGCGGGTGGCGCGGGTGATTTCGCCGGTAGCGACGTAAGATGAGGCTTCTTGCATGGCGGCGGCCGTTTCCGCCAGGTCGCCATCGGGGTTCAGCGACAGCATGGCGCAAATCCCCTGCGGCGCGGTGCGGGTGGGCACGACCGCCACGTTTTTAGGAGTGAGATCCCGCGCCGCTTCCGCCGCCAGAATGATATTTTTGTTGTTGGGCAAGATCACGACTTTATCGGTAGGCACATCCTGAATCGCCTGGAAAATCTCTTCGGTGCTGGGGTTATTGGTCTGGCCGCCGTTGACCACATAAGCCGCGCCCAAACTGCGGAAAATATCGGCCAGGCCATTCCCGGCCGTGACCGCGACGGCGCCGATTTGGCCCGGTTCTACGACGGCTTCCGGTATGGCGGGAACGGCCGTCGCCGCGCCGGGGTCATGGACGATCTCCTCCATCTGCATCTGCATATTTTCCACCACCACATCGGTGATGTCGCCCAGGCTGATGCCGTAGGAAATCGGTTCGCCGGGGTCTTGAACATGGATATGCACCTTGATCGTCTTCTCGTCGCCAACGACGACGGTGGAATCCCCCATGCCGTCAATGCGCTGCCGCACTTCGTCCACGTTCAACCCGTCGCCCATCAAAATAAATTGCACGTCATACGGGTTCTCTAACTCGCCGCCTTCGGGGATGGCTAACGCCTGAGCGGGCACGGCCGTCGTCGGCGTCGCCGCCGCCACATGCGCCACATCCAGTTTTCCCTGGGTATAGCGCAGCATTCCTTCAAAAATGTAAACCAACCCCTGCCCGCCAGAATCCACCACCCCGGCTTGCTTCAAAATCGGCAGCATGTCCGGCGTTCGTTCCAACGCCTGCTGGCAGCGTTCCAACACCCGCTCCATCAAAAAACGCAGGTCTTGGCTCTTGGCGGCGGCGTCCTTCGCTTCCTCGGCTCCTTCGCGGATGACGGTGAGGATGGTGCCTTCCACCGGCCGCATCACGCCGCCATACGCCGTATCGGAAGCGGATTGGAATGCGGCGGCCAGGTCAGCGACGTTAAAGGTCTCTTTTTCTTTGAGCGCCTGGGCCAGTCCGCGCCAAATTTGGCTGAGGATGACGCCGGAATTGCCGCGCGCGCCCATCAACGCCCCCTGCGCCAGATCGCCGGCCATTTTGCCCACATGATCTTCCTCGCTCTCTTGAATCCGCTTGTAAGCCGAGCGCATCGTCAACAGCATATTGGTGCCGGTGTCGCCATCCGGCACCGGGAAGACGTTGAGTTCGTTCACGTAATGGTGATTTTGATCCAACCAGAGCAGTCCGGCGTGGACTAATTTGCGGAATTGTTGGCCGTTGCAGCGCAGCCATTTTTGGGAGATGGGCGGCGCGTTTGTTGTCATTGTTTCTGTCACGATTGGATACCTCAATACAAAACGAAAGACGTAATAACGAAAGAAGTCATTTACGTTTTTCGTTTTTCGTTTTTCTGTTTCCCCGTTTCCGCTTTGTTCAGGCGCAATCCATGAATATACACGTTCACCGCCGATACGGGCAACCCCATAGATTTTTCTACGTGAAATTTGACGGTGTTTTGGATGCTTTCGGCCACTGCCCGGATACGGACGCCGTATTCAACGATGACATACACATCAATGATGATGCCGTCTTCGTTGATCTGAACGTCAATGCCCCGTTTGCTATCGCGGGACAACAGGCTGGCGATACCGTTGACCAGGTTTTTGCTGGCCATGCCCACCACGCCATAACATTGGTCAATGGCGCGGCTGGCGATGCTGGTGACGGCCGTCGTCGAGATGTCAATACTGCCTAATTCTTCTTGTTTTGTCGTCATGCGCTCTCCCGGTCAGAATAAACCGATAACAGTTTGCACAAACAGTTTTCCTTGATTATAATCCCATCCGCTCTTTTTGAAACGTTCAAGCGGCCTTTTGGTCGCTTTTCATTTGTCAGGACAAGGTGAAATTATGGCGAAATGTGAAGTATGCGGCAAGGGGCCGATGTCTGGACACAACGTCAGCTTCTCGCAAAAGAAAACGAAACGGCAGTTTAAGCCAAATGTACAACGGGCGACGATCACGGAGAACGGCCGTCGCGTTCGTAAATACATTTGCACCCGCTGCTTGAAAACGCTGTCCAAATAGTCGAAACCAGCTTCAATCATCACAGCCAGCCGCTCATTACGGCTGGCTTTTTGTTTTTAAGCAGCTGGTGAGGACGGATTTGGCCCCGGCGGCGAGGAGGGCGCGGCGCGCGGCCGTTTCCGTTTCAGCCGTCACCAGCGCGATCAGGTTGCCGCCCCGGCCCGCGCCGCTCATCTTGGCCCCCAACGCCCCGGCTGCTTGCGCCACCGCCACCAGTCCATCCAATTCCGGCGAAGAAACCGTCATCTCCTGCAAAAGCTGATGATTCTGGTTCATCAGCCGTCCCACCTCTGCTTCATCCCCGGTTTCAATCGCCCGCCGCGCCGCTTTCGCCAACACGCCACAGCCGTCAAACAACGCTTCAAACCGCTCCGGCTGCGCCTGCCACTGGCGGCGTACGTCCAGTACCACCTCTTTGGTGGAACTGCGGGCGCCGGTATCGGCTGCCAGCAGGCGCAACGGGCGAGCCACGGTGAACGGTTCGATCTGGTTTTGCGGCCGTTGGCGCACAAAGTAGACGGGCTGTTCGTAAGCGACGACGGTATTGTCTATGCCGCTGGGCGTGCCGTGATGGATTTTCTCCACCTCGTAGGTGAGGGCGGAGACCCAGGCGGGGGTGGCGATGCGCGCCAATCCCAAAAAGTCCATCAACGCCCGCACCGCCGCCGCCGTGATGGCCGCGCCGCTGCCCAACCCGCTGGCGATGGGTATCTGGCTGGTGACGGTGACGCTCATGTCGGGAAAAGCGGGCAGGTTGACGGCCGTCTGCACTTGTCGCAGCACGGCCGCAATCGCATCTTCCTCATCCGCCTCATCCAGCAGGGTGCGGATGCCCAAATCAGGCGCGATGAGATGGACGCCGGGCTGGTCGCTGGCCTCAACAACGGCCGTCGCCCGCACCTGGGATACCGGCGCGGCAATGGCGGGACGGCCGTACACCACCGCATGTTCGCCAAACAAAATAATCTTCCCCGGAGCCGTCGCTTTACTCATTGGTTCCAGTGTTCAGTATTCAGTAGGCAGTATCCACTGATTACTGATTACTGTCTCTACGCCAGCACATACAACGCCAGGTACACCATCACCGCCCACAACGCGATGGACACCTGCACCGGCCGATCCCGCAAGAGAATCTCCTCCGGCGCGCCCCCTTCCTGGCGCACATGAATCAAGTACATGTAGCGGAAGATGGCGAAGATGACGAAGGGGATGGTCAACATCATGGCGTGATTTTCCGGTACGCCTTCGGCCAGAAAGGTGTACAAGCTGTAGGAGACGATGGCGCTGGTGGTTACCGTGCCCAGCATCCGGTCAATCAAATCCAGGTTGTACTCTTTGAGGATGGCGCGATGGTTGTGCGCCTCCTCCCCCAACAGCGCCAACTCATGCCGCCGTTTGCCCAGCACCAAAAAGAGGGCCAGGAAGCCGCCAAAGACGTAAAGCCAGGGGGAAAACCGCTGCACGTCAATGACGGTGACGCCGGCGGCGATGCGCAAGATAAAACCGGCGGTGATGACAGTGACATCGAGCAGAACCACCCGCTTGAGCCAGAAGGTGTAGGCGATCTGGATGAGCAGATAGCCCAGCAGAACTAGGCCGAATTTCCAGGAGAGGAAGAATCCGGCAAACAAACTGCCCAATGCGATCAGAATCGCCGCGCCCCGCGCCACGTTGACATTGAGCCGACCAGCGGGTAATGGCCGTAACCGTTTCGTCGGGTGCTGGCGGTCGCTCTCAATGTCCGCCAAATCATTCATAATGTAGACGGCGCTGGACATGAGGCAGAGCAGGGCAAAGGCGGCCAGCGTGTGCAAGAAACTGCTTACATCAAGTAGTTTCCGGTCAAAAAACACGGCCGCGAACACAAAACCGTTTTTGGGCCATTGGCGCGGCCGCATCGTTTGTAACAAAGCAAGAAGCACAGATTTTCTCCAATGAGTAATGAGTAATGAGTAATGAGCAATGAGCAATGAGCAATGAGCAATGAGCAATGAGCAATGAGCAATGAGCAATGAGCAATGAGCAATGAGCAATGAATAATGAATAATGAATAATGAATAATGAATAATGAATAATGAATAATGAATAATGAATAATGAATAATTGACGATTAACAATTGACAATTATGCGCCGTTTTCTACCACGAACTCCGGGATCAGGCGACAAAAGTCCATGCTTGCCCTTCTTTTTCCCATCGCCGATAATAATAGCCAACAATCAACAACTAACAGTCAACATTCAACAACCAACCACCTATGTCCCCAACACCTGACATTCTCATTTGCGGCGCCGGCATTGCCGGTGTTTCCGCCGCCTATCACCTGGCCGTCCGCCACGGCGTCGGCAACATCTGGCTGGTGGATGACCGCCCCCCGCTCACCCTCACCAGCGACAAATCCACCGAATGTTACCGCAACTGGTGGCCCGGCCCCGGCAATACGATGGTGCGCTTTATGAATCGCAGCATTGATTTGCTGGAGGAACTGGCGGCGATCAGCGGCAATTATTTCCATCTCAACCGGCGCGGCTACGTCTTCCTCACCGCCCGGCCGGAGGAGGCGGAGCGGCTGCGGCAAACGGCCGTCGCCATCACCAACCTGGGCGCGGGCGAATTACGGGTGCATGACGGTAGCAGCAACACCTACACCCCCCACGGCTGCGACTCCCCCCTCGATGGCGCGGATTTGATCACCGATCCAGCGCTCATCCAAAAAACATTCCCTTTCGTCACGCCGGCCGCCGCCGCCATGCTGCACGCCCGCCGCTGCGGCTGGCTCAGCGCCCAGCAGTTGGGCATGTATCTGCTGCAGGAAGCGAAAAAGGCGGGGGTGCAGCAGGTGAATGGGCGGGTGGTGAAAGTGGATGTGAGGCGCGGCCGTGTCCACGCCATCCACATACAAACGGAAACGGGGGTGACGGCCGCGCAGACCCGAACCTTCATCAACGCCGCCGGGCCGCTGCAAAAACAAGTCGCCGCCCTCATCGGCGTAAATCTGCCCGTCTTCAACGAACTACACGGCAAAGTCGCCATCGAAGATTACCTCAACATCGTCCCCCGCGACGCGCCGCTGATGGTCTGGAACGACCCCGTCGAACTCCCCTGGACGGACGAGGAGCGGGCCGAACTGGCCGCCGATCCCGACCTGCGCCGCCTCACCGAACCCTTCCCCGCCGGCGTCCATTTCCGCCCGGAAGGGCATGGCGACGCCCAAACCCTGCTCATGCTGTGGACTTACCACATCGAGGCCATGGAACCCGTCTGGCCGCCGCCCCCCTTCGAGCCGGAATATCCCGAAATCGTGGCGCGCGGCCTCTCGCGCATGATCCCCGGCCTCTCCGTCTACTTTGAGCGGATGAGCCAGCCCCAGGTGGACGGCGGCTACTACTGCAAGACGCGCGAAAACCGGCCGCTCATCGGCCCGCTGCCGGTGGACGGCGCTTATCTCATCGGCGCCCTCTCCGGCTACGGCATCATGGCCTCGCAAGCCGCCGCCGATCTGCTGGCCGCCCACGTCACCGGCGGCGACCTGCCCGATTATGCGTCGGATTTTCTGCTCGGCCGTTACGATGACCCAACGTATAAAGAACTGCTCCAGCATTGGGACGCCGGTTCAGGTCAGTTGTAGCTGTTCCGTATAGAATTCCTCTGCAACATTTGCGTCAACCGCGCAATTTATTTGTTCATTGCTCATTGCTCATTTGCGGTTTACCGCGCTATGGAATTGCCCCTCAGTTTGCCTCGCCAATTTAGGTTAAATCTTCTGGCGTTTTTTCCTCGATCTGACTCTGGTTTACCCGTTCGGCCAGCCGGGCCAGCTTTTGGCTGAGCCAGCGTAAGCCACGTCCTGTGCCGGTTTTGGCTTCCGCTTTCCAATCCGTTTCCCGAATGCGGGTTTTGGCGCGCTCCACCCGTTGGCGGGCTTGATCTTCGGCGCGCTGGACGACGGCCGCCTGCGCCGCCTGACCTCCCTTGGCGGCAACGGCCGCCGCCCCCTTTCTCACCCCCCGCGTCACCTTCTTTCGCGCCTCGCTTCGCCACGCCTTTTTGGCCGCTTCCCCCACGCGGCCTTTCACATCCCGCCCTCCGTTCTCCGGCACAAACGGGGCTGCCTCGTCTTCCTTAATCACAATCTTGATCGGTTCCTGTTCCATCACGCTGCTCCTGTCCTAAAAATGTAGGACAAGTTTGCAAACTTGTCCGTTTCCACTACTTGCCCTTGTTACGAGCCTGCGCCCACATCGTTGCACCCAAATTCGCCCAAACAGCAGCGAGCGCGTAAGATAAAGGAGAGAGCGGGCAGAAGGATGAAGGCGGAAGATCACCCTGTCACCTTGTCACCCCTTCACCTTGTCAAAAAAAAGGAGATGAATTATGTCAAACAGGTTTGATGCCATCATCATCGGCGCGGGAATCATGGGATGCAGCGCCGCCTTCCAACTGGCAAAGCGCGGGCTGAACGTGGCCCTGCTGGAGAAAGGAAACGTGGGCGACGGCTCCACCGGCAAATCCTCGGCCATCATCCGCCAACATTACTCCAACGAACTGACGGCGCGAATGGCGTTACACAGCCTGCGCGTTTTCCAGAATTTTGAGGATGCGGTGGGCGGTGAGTGCGGTTTCACTGCCACCGGCTTTGTGGCGCTGGTGGATGCGGCCGATCAGTCAGGGTTGGCGCAAAACGTCCAAATGCAGCAATCGCTGGGCATTAAAACAGAGTTGATGCCGCCGTCTGCATTGGCCGATCTGGTTCCCGGCCTGGACACGGCCGACCTGGTTGCCGTCGCGTATGAGCCGGAGAGCGGATACGCCGATCCTTATCTGACGGTGACGGCGTTTGCTCAAGCGGCCAAGCGGGAAGGAGCGCGGCTGTTTCAAGATACGGAGGTGACGGCCGTCCAATTCCAGAACGGCCGTGTCGCCGGCGTCACCGCCAACAACCAACAATTCCATGCCCCCATTGTTTTGAACAGCGCCGGCCCCTGGGGGGCGCGCGTCGCCCAAATGGCAGGCGTCTCCGTCCCCATCAACGCCTGCCGGGTGCAGGTCAGCTTCTTCCGCCGCCCCCCGGCCTACAAAGCGGCTCATCCCGTCGTCGCCGACTTCATCCACGCCACCTACTTCCGCAGCGAAACCGGCGGCCTCTCCCTGGTCGGCCTGATTGACCCGGAAGAAGCCAGCGCCATTGTTGATCCGGACAAATTCCGGCAGGCAATTGACGACGACTTTGTGATGGACGCCGGCGAGCGGTTCATCCGCCGCTACCCGCCGATGGAAAGCTGCCAGGTGACAGGCGGCTATGCCGCTCTCTATGCCATCACCCCGGACTGGCATCCCATTGTGGACGAGTTGATCCCGGACAGCGGCTTTTACATTTGCGCCGGGTTCAGCGGGCATGGCTTCAAACTCGGCCCGGCCGTCGGCGTGATGGCGGCCGACATGCTGACAAAGGCCAGTCATCCGGAGTTCTCGCCCCGCCTGTTCCGGCTGAACCGGTATGCGGAAGAAGAGCCGGTACGCGGACTGTACGAGTACAGCATCGTCGGTTAGCAAAATTGTGATTTGTTTCACCTTATGCTAAAATCCTCGCTTGTTTTCCGGCGCAATGTAAATTGCGCCCTCTTTTTTGTAAATCTAACGCACGAATGGCCGTACGGCCGTGATGGAATTCAACCCATCGTTCGTGGAGGAAGAGTGAAAGATGAAATTTAAACACATAGTAATAATTGCCATCATGGGGTTATTCCTCTGGGCCGTAGCCCAAATTCCGGTTCAAACCACCGCTGCCCAGCAGCAGAGCGACGTTAATTTGCTCACTAACCCCAGTTTTGAAGATGGTTATTTCCTTCAGGATAGCATCCCCGAACTGGCCGTCCCCAACGGTTGGCGGATGCACTACCTCGATAACGTTCCCTTTGATGGTTCGGCCGGCAATGCCGTCCGTCCAGAAACCGTCGTTTGGTTTATCGGCGATGCGCCCGCCAACGAGCAAAGTCTGTTTTTCCGTCATGGCTCCTACGCTTTGAAAGTGTTTAAGGGTGGGCTGCCCGTCTATGCTGCGCTTTCACAGGACGTCAGCGGCCTGGAAGTGGGTCGTAAATATCGGCTGGTGGCCCCTATTTACATTGACATCGTAGACCGTTGGGAAAATGGGGTGAAGATCGCACCGGCCAAATTGAGTTCGGGCGTCGTTCGCCTGGGCGCCGGCCCGGTGGGTGCGCCCTGGCTGGAGATGAGCGCCATCAATTACAGCGGCTTCTGGACGGCCGAAACCATTTCCCCCTTTTACCTGGCCTATCCCGTGTTCGTCTATGATTTCACCGCCACCGACGCCAACATGACCGTGTACATTGAATTCGGTTCCCGTGATTCATACGCCAACAACGGCTTTTTCCTGGATACGCCCGGCTTGTACGCCCTGGACGAAGTGGATGACACAGCCAACAATCCGCCGCCGGCCGGGAATCCGCCACCGCAAGCTGGCCCATCGCCCACGCCTTTCCCCACCCCCACCCCACGTCCTGATGGCGCCATTGTCCATGTGGTGCAGGAAGGGGATTCGCTCTGGTCATTGGCCATCCGCTACTCCTCTGCGCTTGGCCTCGCCGCCGAAGAAACTTTGGCCCAAATCCGGGAATTGAACGGCAATCCGGCTTTCATTTCGGTGGGACAGGAAGTGTTAATTTCTTCGCCATCTGAAACGGCCGTTCCCGTCGCAGACACAGCCGCAGAAGGCACAACGGAAGACGCCGCCGCCGGTGGATCTGAAGGCGCTGAAACCGAAGTGGAACCAACGGCCACACCGGAACCTGCCGCGGTAGACCCGACGCCGGAACCCATCACCGTGTCCGATCCGGTCAGCGCCATTTGTGTCTCCGCTTTCAACGACGATAACGGCGACGGCCGCCGCGATGACGGAGAAGGACTGCTATCCGACGCTGTTTTCACCATCTCCCACACCGGCGGCACGGTAGCCACCTACGTTTCGGACGGCATCAACGAACCCAAATGCTTTGAAGGGTTGGAACCCAACACCTACCAGATCGCCTTCTCGCCGCCCGCCGACCACAACATGACCACGGCCGGTAACTGGGCCGTGGCCGTCTCTGGCGGCGATGAGGTCAACGTCGAATTTGGCGCTCAGTTTGCCGCCGAGATCGTGGCGGCGGTTGAAGAAACGACGACTGAAACCGGGGATACGGCCGTGGACACCGCCGCCGACACGACCGAGTCAACCGCAGAAACACCGGCCGAAGATGGCGGCTTCTTCTCCAATTTCGGCGTCATCATCCTGGGCATCGCCGTCGTCCTGGTCATTTTGGCCGGGGTCGGCGTTGCCTTGCTGCGTCGCAGTTAAACCTACCATCAACTCAGGTGCGACGCACTTTGGAAGCGCGTCGCGCCTCAAGTGGTTGTCATCTGACGATGGCAGCCGCTTTTTTTATTCCGTCTCCCATTCGTCACCTTAACGTTACCCGGACGCATAGCGGCACGAATTCGTTTAACGTAAACTACAAGACATCCGATTTCTTGTCATTCACTACATAGGCATACCTACAACCAGAAATCGGATGTCTGGAATTGCGAGGCGACTATGTATCAAGAACCGACATCTCCCACCCAACCCGTTGAATATGTTTTGGAAAAGCCGCGACGACGCGGCTGTCGCGGCTGTTTGGGCCGCGCTTTCATCGGTAGCTTGCTACTGCTGGCCCTGGCAGTTTTTACCGGCGTAGTGGTGACGGGCACGCTGATTTACGCCAGTTTTTCCCGCGAAATTGAAGATGGCATTGCCAAATTGGATATCGCCCAGGAACGGGAAACCTTTGAAACCACCGTGATTTACGACCGAAACGGCGAAGTGTTGTGGGAAATTTTTGGCGAAGGCAATCGGACGAAAGTGCCGCTGAGCCAGATTCCCGAATCGGTGATCCGGGCCACGATTGCGGTGGAAGATGACACGTTATACGAAAACATTGGCCTGGATGCGCCATCGCTGATTGCGGCATTGATCGCCAATTTACGTAACCCGGATGAACGGCCGAAAGGAGGCAGCACCATCACCCAGCAGTTGGTTCGTCATCTGGTGTTCGATTATGAGGAACGGACGGCCGTCTCCTACAACCGCAAATCGAAAGAGATCGCTCTGGCCTGGATCATGAACCGCAAATTCAGCAAAGACGAAATCCTGGAGATGTACCTCAACGAAATCTACTACGGCAATCTCGCCTACGGCATCGAAGCCGCCGCCGACACCTACTTCCGCAAAACGGCCAGCGAGTTGACCCTGGCCGAAGCCGCTCTGCTGACCGGGACGCCGCAAAGTCCGGTGGAACTTGATCCGCTGACTAACCTGGACGGAGCCAAAGCGCGGCAATGGTTGGCGCTCAACCTGATGGTTAGCGAAGGGTACATCACCCAGGCAGAAGCGGAAGCGGCCTACCTGGAGCCGCTGAGCTTTGCCGCCCAGGAAGTGAGCCTGGCCGCGCCCCATTTCACCGTCTGGGTGCGGCAGCAGTTGGAGGAGATGTTTGGCGCGGATGTGGTGGCAAACGGCGGCCTGCGGGTGACGACGACGCTGGATTTAGGCTACCAACGGCTGGCGGAACAGTTGGCGCGGCAGCACGTGGCCGCCATCCCCCCGGAACGCAATTTGACCAATGCGGCGCTGGTGGCGCTGAAACCGGCCACCGGCGAGATTTTGGCGATGTTGGGCAGTGTGGATTACCAGAACGAGGAGATTGACGGCCGTGTCAACGTCACCCTCTCTCTGCAGCAACCGGGCAGCGCCATCAAGCCGCTCACCTACGCCGCCGCCCTCTCGCCGGGCACAGACGGCCGTGCCGCCTGGAACGCCGCCGATGTTTTATGGGATGTGCCGGTGGATTATCCCCAGTTCAATGGCGCCACCTACTCGCCAGTGAATTATGACGGCCGTTTTCGCGGCCCCGTCCGCCTGCGCGCCGCCCTGGCCAACAGCTACAACGTCCCAGCCGTGCTGACCTTGCAAGACATCGGCATCCCCCGCCTGCTGGAGTTTGGGCGGCAGATGGGCATCACCACCTGGGCCGGCGATGCCAGCCAATACGGCCTCTCCCTTACCCTGGGCGGCGCCGAAGTGACCCCGCTCGACCTGACCACAGCCTACGGCGTATTCGCCAATGGCGGTTTCCGCGTCGAACCCATCGCCATCCTTAGCGTGACCAAAGCGGATGGCGAAATCCTGTTTGAGCAAGGCGCGCCGCAAACTGCGCCCGTCCTCGATCCGCGCATCGCCTTCCTCATCAGTGACATTTTGGACGACGACGCGGCCCGCATCCCGGCCATGGGCCGCGACAATCCGCTCGATTTGCCATTTCCCGCCGCCGCCAAAACGGGCACCACCAATGATTTCCGCGACAATTGGACGATGGGTTACACGCCGGGGCTGGTGGTGGGCGTGTGGACGGGCAACACCGACAACAGCGAGATGGTCAACATCAGCGGGCTGACCGGGGCCGCGCCGTTGTGGGGGGATTACATGCAGGCGGTATACGGCAGCTATGATTTGTTAGAGGTTCTAAACATCAATGGCACAGAGCCGTCCCCAAATTTCACGCAGCCTGATGGGTTGGATCAGAAACCCATCTGCGCTCTGAGTTCCATCAGCATCGGCGCGGCGGAGTGTCAGTTTAGCGGGCAGGAGTGGTTTTTGCAGGAATCGGAAACGGCCGCCCCCACTCCCGCGCCGCCGCCGGATACAGTGGTTTGGGAAGAATTAGATACGGCCGTCACCCGCATCATCGCCCTCCCCCTGCCGCCCCCCTCGCCGGAAATGGCCGCCGCCCTGGCTGACGACCCGGAGGCGCTGCCCTTCCCGCTTTTCTGCCACTTTGCCCCACAAACGGAGATGGCGATTTTGCCCCCCGACGCGCTGCCCCAAATTTTTCTCGATCCGCCGCGCAATCCCGAAAGCGTGCAATCGGCGCGCGAATGGGCGCAGGCCAACGACATCGCCATCCTGCCCGCCGAACCTTGCACCGAAGAGACGCTGGCGCTGGCCCGCGACCCCAACCAGGTGGCGGCTTACCGCATCACCAGCCCCAAACCGGGCGACGAAGTGAGCGGCATCCTGCCCATCCTGGGCACTGCCGATTTCGACCCGGAAGTGGTGCAGTTCTACAAAATCGAGTTGGGCATTCCCCAGGCGGACGGCAATGTGCAGTGGGTGACATTAGGCGAAACACACCAGACGCCGGTGGTCAACGGCCAATTGGAGATGCTGCACGCCGACGCCATGCCCCCCGGCGATTACTTTTTGCGCCTGATTGTGGTCAAGGACAGCAACTACGTGGGCGAACCCTACACCATCCCCATTGTGATTGAGGCTGGGGCGTAGGCGCCGCTTGCCCGTATACCCCTTTCGTTGTTTAATCGCCTATGCGTTATTTACGTTTTGCGTTTTTCGTTTCACGCTTTATGCTGCTGGCGCTCCTGTTTGCCAGCGCCGCTTGCAATGTAGTGACGCCAGACCCGCCACTGCCCACATCGGCTGCCACTGCGCCGCCGGTAGCGGCCAATGTAACCCGGACGCTCCCCGTTGAGGCAACGGCCGTCCCCCCCAGCATCCCCACCACCAACACCCCGGCCGTCTTCCTGCCCAACATCAGCTCCGGCGCTGGCGCGACCTCCTCAGCGCCGCCGACAAACACGCCCCAACCCACTGGCACGGTTCCCACCAGCACGCCCAAACCCAGCGCCACCGCCACTTTTACCCCTGTGCCCAGCGAAACCGCCTACGTCACTTTCATGCCCACCCGCGCCCCCGTCGGCGACCTGGGGGACAGCAAAATGGGCATTCACATCGCCTGGAACAACAGCCCGGACATCATGGATTTCATTCGCCAGACGCAGCCGGCCGTCGTCAAAAGCGTCGGTGATTTTGGCTTGCTGGCCGTCGTCAAAGAAGTTTCGCCCAACACGGTTACGATCGGCCGGATCCAGTCGCCAACCCAGGATTACACGGACGATCCCGAACAAGCGGCCCGCGATTTTGTGGCCGCCCAGCTCAACCAATACCTGCTTAATCCGACCGTGGATTATTGGGAAGGGTGGAACGAACCTGACCCCAATCTGGACAATATGGGCTGGTATGCCCGAATGGAAGCGGAACGGGTGCGGTTATTAGCCAGCTATGGGCTAAAAGCGGCTATCGGCGGCTTCCCCGTTGGCGTGCCAGAATTAAACGAGTTTGTCTTGTTCCTGCCCGCCATTGAAGAAGCCAAACGATACCAGGGCATTTTGACGCTGCACGAAGGCGGCTCGCCCACGATTGATTATTTGTATGGCGACCCGCTGCCAGGCTATCCCGCCTATCCGGATCGCGGCTCTCTCAGTTTCCGCTATCGCTGGTATTACCGGGAATATCTGGAGCCGCTGGATTTGGTGATTCCGTTGGTGATATCCGAGTTGGCGATTGATGGGCAGGCGATGGCCGGAAACCGGCCGGGGCCGGTGGGCCTGGGCTGGCGGGATTTTGAGGATTATTGGGTGCAGCAGGGGATTTGGGGCGGCAGCGGCGTCGAGGCTTATGTCAATCAATTGGCCTGGTATGATGCTGGCGCGCGCCAGGATGGGTATGTGATTGGGTTCGCCATTTTCACCGCCGGCGGCTCTCCCGGATGGGAAAGCTGGGACATTAATCCGATTTTCTCTGAGTTGGCAGGGTACATTCTCAGCCAAAAGTGAGGGCGGCTAGGAACCGGGGTCAGGGGCCGGGCATGGACCATGAAGCTGGGCCAACGTGTACCCGCAACACCTCGCCCAAGATTTGCCAACGGTTTGGCTGGTTGAGGAAATGCCGGATCATGGTGGGCGGCCCGGCAATGAAAAGGCCGTCCTGGTTGGTCCAGGTGTAGTCCAGGAAGACCAGAAGCAAAAAGCCTGAGTAGAAGACGAGCGCAAACAAAAGCGCCCGCCCGCCAAGTTGCCAGGCCGCCTTCATCCTGTTGCCTTCATCCTTCTGCCTTCTTTGCAACGTCAGGCAGGCGAGCAAGCCGTACAGGGGGTACAGTTCGGACATGCGGCGCACGCCGTAGGTTTCGCCGCCCCACCAATCCAGCACAGCGCCGTTGATGATGACCTGGATGAGGATGACGGCCGTCACCATCACCGCCCATCGCTTATCCACCCGCCACAAGAAAAAGAGACCGGTGAAACTGAGCCAGAGGATAGGCGAGTAACGAGGAGTTTGCCGCAGTACCCACCACGTTCCCGCCGACACTTTAAGGAAGGCGTCGCCGGAAACGGCCTGGTAAGGGATGACGATGGGCTGGCCGAACATCTGGTTCCAGATGAGAGGCAGGGGCAGGGCGACCAGGAGGGAGAGGACGGCCGTCACCAACAATCCGCGCCATTTTTTGTCCCACAACAATAATGCGTATCCCGGCAAAACCACCATCAACAACTGCCAACGCACCAACACCATCAACCCGGCGCTAACGCCTAGCAAGAGCCAGTGTCCCCACGGCGCGCCATCCACTGGCAAGACACCAGATTTCTTGTCGCTCATGGGGTTAGCCTGCCCAACAACGAGAAATCGGATGTCTGAATGGTCGTTTTTTATCAACCCGGTTATCCGTGCCAGCAGAAAAAAGAAAACGGCCGTCATCAACGCGCCGGGGTTGTGGGAATTGAGCGGGCTGACGGTGGCGTAATAGACCAGCGGCGTGCCCAAGAACACGCCCCAGGCGACGAGGGCGGCCGTCCAGTTGTCGGTGAATGATTTGCCCAGGAGATAGGTGAGGATGACGGCCGTCAACGCCATCACATTGGCGCCAATCATCACCCAAAAACTATACGGGGCGGCCACCCCCTGCATCTGCCGGAAATAATCCGGGTTTACGTTCCACCAATTTTGCCCCAAGAAAAAATGGCCCAGCCAATAAAATGGCGTCTGCAAAATAGCCGCGCCAAAGGGGAAAATGTTGACCAATCGCTCCGTCTCGTCGTTCCAGGCCAACTGGTAAGTGTTGACCGGGGCCAGCTTTTGCAACTGGTTGTCGAAATCAATATCTTGATCCAGGGCAAAGCTGTCCAGCCAGGCCAGATAGGCCACGCCGTCGCCGCGAATGAGCGGCCGATCCAGGAAAATTAGCGTGGCCAACGTCAGGACGAGCAGTAGCAGCGGCGGGCCCCAACGGTTGGTTGTCTCTTTGCGCCATTGCATGGGGGAATGGTATCTGTCTCGGATACGGCCGTCAACGGCGAATAAATTCGCGGCAACGGTGGCAAAACCGGCCTTCGCCGGTTAGGAGCCAGTCGGCGAAGGCCGGCTTTGCAAAAATAGCCGCAGTTTTAACTGCCCGGCCGCCTGGCCGCTGGCCGTCTATCACTCGCACGCTTCCCCTTCGCCGCAAGGCCACGCTTCACACCAAATGTCTTTCTGGACGCTGCCGGTGATGCTGTTTTGGCTGAGGGTGACGGCCGTTACCGGCGGCATACATTGCCCCCAATTCCAAATGTACAGCCCAAACTCATTATCGGCGATGATGTTGTTTTCCAGCACGTACCCATACGACCCGCCGGGAAAACGCACATCTTCATCGCTGACTTGGATGCCGGGGCCGTGATTTTGACGGACTTCATTGCCGCGTAAGGTGATGTCATGCCCGCCGTCCACCCATATGCCGCCGTCCCAATAGTCGCCGCCCGCATCCAGTTCATTGGCTTCGATGCGGTTGTTTTCCACCAGCACGTTGACGCTGTCCTCCACCAACATGCCGCCGCCGCTGTTGTGGTGGGAGTAGTTGTCGCGGATGAGGCTGTCCTCAAGTTCGTAGGTGTCAATGCCGGTTCCCAAAATGCCATCAGCTACCCGTTCCGGGGCCGGGCCGTTGCCGGCCGCTTCGTTGTTTTCGATGGCGATGCGCTTGCCGCCGGACACCTGCACGCCAAACCCTTCGCCGTCATGTTCCGGGTCGGTGGAGGCACGGCCGTTCTCCACAAACCGGTTGCCGCGAATGACGATCTCTGCCCCCACCAGCACGTACAACCCTTCGTCGGTGTAGTTGCGGAACTCCAGGTTGGCGATGACGATGTTCACCGACTCCACCAGGGCGATCCCCATCGTCCGCGTCCCTTCGCCATCGAGAACGGGCAAATCATCCCCATCCGGCACGCCCTGGATGATGATGGGCGCATCGGCTCGCCCGAACAACCCCATGATAACCGATTCCCGGTAGACGCCGGGCAAGATGTTGATCGTTTGTCCCGGCCGCGCCTGGCAGAGGGCATGAACCAGAGTTTGGAAGGGGGCGGCGGCGGTTCCGGGATCGTCGTCACGGCCGTCTGGCGACACAAAAAGTTCATCTACGGCCGTTGACCCGGCTTCATCAGCCAAACATTCCACACCGTTGACAAACGGGATGCCCACTTCCCCCTCGCCGCCCAACGTGTCACAGCCGGTCAGCGGCAAACCGACCAGCATCAAGCAAACCAGCCACCGTTTCTTGAAAGCCATCATCTCCTCCTGCGTCAACGACATAGGCCAATTTTGGAATATCCGTGTCATCTATCTCGCCTTCCGTTAAACTTTAGGCGCAAACTATCAAACTGGCAACCGGAGCAACGGATGAAACCCCTGCGCGACTTGTTTTTACTTGATCCTGACATCACATTTCTCAATCACGGCTCCTTTGGCGCCACGCCCATCCCGGTGGTGGAGGCGCAACAGGCATGGCAGCATCGCCTGGAATGGCAGCCGGTGCAGTTCTTCATCACCGATATGCCCGACCTGCTGGCCGATGCCCGGCAAGCGTTGGCGTCTTTGATTCACGCCAGTCGGGATGACTTGGCTTTTGTGCCCAATGCGACCACGGCCGTCAATATCGTGTCCCGCTCACTGTCGTCACCTTGGCTCCATCCTCGCCCTAATACGGTTACATCCAGAATATCCAGAATCTGTCTTTTTGCTTCATAATCATTGTTCGAGTTTAGAAAAACAAGGGTGATTTACGACAAGTAAACCACCCATTGGTAAACTGTGTTGTTATGAACGACAATACAGTAACCAATCAGCAGCTTAACAAGTTAATCGAATTTAGGCAACGCTTTTATGAATGCCTGACTAAAGCGGGTGATGCTCAATTCCAGTTGGTTGACGCCCTCATGAGCAACATGAATGTCAGTTCATTTGCCGAATTGAGTTTGTCTCCCCTGTTTGAGCAGGGGTGCAGCAGCGTTTATGATGTCGTGGAAAACGGAAAGCAAGATAGCGACCAACTGCGCCGCTTGTTCTGTGAACAACTTCCCCGTGAGGAGCCACTCATCTGTCCATTAGACACAACCGTGTGGCCGCATCCCAAAGCGCGAACGCTGGATGGTCTCGTTTATGAAATCAGCCTCACAAAAGCCGCCAAGCGTCATACGGCTGTGGGTGGGCACGTGTATTCAGTCCTGGGCTGGGTACCAGAACGGGGTCGCAGTTGGGGGTTGGGTTTGTTCAATGAACGGATGACACTAGAAACGGATGCCTTGGAATTGGGAATTAAGCAAGTCAAAGCACTGGCCGGCCAATGACAATTAGAATTACCCACAAATTGCCTCAAATAAAAATCTTACCCTAACAACCCATTGCTAACAACCATAATCGTTAGTGTCTTTAGTTATTCGCCACCCACTATTTCGTAGTCGAGCGACAAATGCTTGTGGCGAATAATTCGTGACACTAACCAAAATCGGAAATGGGGCGTTTTGTGTGGGACGGCCGTTTCTGTTGTGCGGGGACGGCCGTCAATCCAAAATCCGCAATCCAAAATCCAAAATCGGGCTTCATCCTGACATTCGGTGGTAAAATTCGGCCATGCGACGACGTGATTGGCAGCGGTGGGGCGGCATCATCTTGTTTTTGTTCTGGCTGTTTTATGGCCTGAGCGCGTTTTATGTGGCGCAAAAGCCGTTTAGCCCGGCGGTGGCGGCGTGGCTGGCGCAAAATGGGGCGGCGTGGGCGCGGCTCTCATTTTCGGCGGCGGCGTGGGCGCGAACGCTGTTGGATGTGTTGACGGCCGTCTGGTTGGCGTGGGCAGCGTTAGGCGCGGGGCTGTGGCTGCTGTCTCGGTTCCGTTTGTCAGGTCGGTTCCCTTTACCGCCCTTGTCCCGGTTGGAAACCAGCTTGTACGCGCTGGGGCTGGGCTTTGGCGTTTTAGGGCTAGGGGTGTTGGGCCTGGGGTTGATGGGGCTGCTGCAAACGGCCGTGCTCTGGGCCTTCCCTCTTTTGCTGACCCTGTTCACCTTTCGCCAGACGGCCGGGTTTGTGCGCCAAATTTGGGAGCGGCGGCCGTTTTGGGAGAAACGGCCCTCCCTGCCGCTTGCCATTTACCTGACGTTAGCCCTTTTCTTCGCCATCACCCTGGCGTTGCTGCCGCCGACCAGTTGGGACGGGCTGTTTTACCATCTCAAAGGGCCAAAACTGTACCTGGCGGCGGGCGCGATTCGCCCCGGCGTGGACATCCCCCATCTCAGCTTCCCGGCGTTGATGGAGATGTTATTTTTGCTGACAATGGGGATTCGGGGGGATACGGCCGTCCCCCTGCTTCACCTCTTTTTTGCCTTAATGCTGGCCGGGCAGGCGTATGCCATCGCCCGGCGGCTGGGGGTAAAGAATGGGTGGACGGCCGTGCTGTTCCTGCTGGCGATGCCGATGACGCTGACGCTGGCGACCTGGGCGTACAACGATCTGGCGCTGGCGTTTTACCAGGTGGCGGCGGTGACGGCCGCTGTTCGGGGAACGGCCGTTCCGGGAACGGTGAGCGGAGAGCGGGGAGCGAGTCGGGGGTGGCTGGTGTTGGGCGGGGTGATGGCCGGGCTGTCAATGGGGCTGAAATACACCAGCTTTGTGGCTCCGGTGACAATTGTGTTGCTGTTGGTTTGGGAACATTTTCATCACGGAGACATAAAAGCCAAAAAAACCTCTCTATATTATCTGTGGCTTGAAATTCTTGCTTTTTCTCTGCCTGCCCTCCTGGTCGCCCTACCCTGGTATCTCAAAAATTGGGCGTTCACCGGTAATCCAGTTTACCCCTTTCTGTTTGGCGGCGCGTTTTGGGATGAATTCCGCGCCGCCGCCTACGCCGGAACGGGGACGGGATTGGGCTGGGATTGGCTGGCGCTGCTACGCCTGCCGCACGACTTGACGCTGGGCTTGGGCGATGCCAGCCAGGATGGGCCGACAGGACCGTTTTTCCTCATTTTTCTGCCGCTGCTCATTTGGATGGGGGTGAAGACATCCGATTTCTTTCCGTTGCGTACACAGGCAGCGTCTCAGGCAAGAAATCGGATGTCTGGACGGCCGTTCCGCTGGCTGCTCATCTTTGCTCTGGCACAGTACCTTTTCTGGACGATGGGCGTCATTTTTTCAGCCGGATTGTGGCAGAGCCGTCTGCTTCTGCCCGGTCTGGTTGCGCTTTGCCCGGCGTTGGCGTTGGCGTGGCAGGCGTTGGCCCGCTTCGACCACCCCCAATTTTCGCTGCATCGCTTTGTTGGCCTGACGCTGGGGCTGGCGTTGGCGCTGAATCTCGTCGGGCAGGCGGCGGACTGGCTGCCGCGGGCGCCGCTGGCTTATTTGCTGGGCGTGGACGGCCGCGACCAACTGCTGCTCCGTGATTTGGGGGCGCATTATGCCGCCATGCAGACCATCAACGCGCAAACGCCGCCAGATGCGATAGTGCAGTTTTTGTACGAGCCGCGCAGTTATTATTGTGACCGGGAGTGCCGCCCCGACAGCATTCTGGACGTCTACGCCCATCTGGAATATCAGTATGGCGCCGCCGCCGCCATCGCCCAACTTTGGCGGGAAACGGGGGTGACGCATCTGCTGATTTTTGAGATTGGCCTGGAATTTGTGATTGAGGAAGGAACGCCGTTTGTAGCGCCGCAGGATACGGCCGTGTTGGACGATTTGCGCCAAAATTATCTGACGCCGGTGGCCCAGGTGGGCGAGGCGTATACGCTGTATGCCATCAATGAGTAATGAACAATGAGTAATGAACAATGAGTAATGAACAATGAGTAATGAACAAAGCGCACCCGCTGCCCGCTGCCCGCTGCCCGCTTTGCTCCTGGCCGGGATTGTGTTGACGGCCGTGCTGTCGGCGGCCTTGCATGGCATGTTTGTAGCCGATGCGCCGGGGGCTAATGATTTGTACCCGCGCTGGCGCGGGGCGCAGTTGTTCTGGCAAGAGGGGATTGATCCGTACTCGGAGGAGGCGTCGCTGGCGATTCAGACGGGCATTTACGGCCGTCCCGCTTTGCCGGATGAAGACCAGGTGTTGTTTGTCTACCCATTTTACGCCGCCTTTTTCATGTGGCCGTTGGCCGGACTGTCGTATGATTGGGCGCAGGCGATTTGGATGGCGGTGGTGATGTTGAGTCTGGCGACGGCCGTTATCCTGCTCTTGCGCCTGTTCGATTGGCGACAATCGGTCTGGCTGCTGGGCGTGACGTTGTTGTGGAGCGTCATTTTTTACCACAGCGCCCGCACCGTGCTGCTGGGACAGTTTGCCGGGCCGGTCTTTTTGTTTATGGCGGCCAGCCTGTTATCGTTGAAGCGCGGCCGTGACGGTTGGGCCGGTCTGTTTCTGGCGTTGGCGACGCTCAAACCGCAGATGATTTTTTTGCTGATTCCGGCGCTGTTGGGCTGGACGGCCGGCCGGCGGCCAGACGGCCGGCGGCGCTGGCGCTTTTGGTGGGGCTTTGGCGGGATGATGGCGGGGTTGACGGCCGTTTCCTTCCTGCTGCTGCCGGGCTGGCTGGCCGGGTTTGCGCGGCAGGTGGGCTACTACCCCGATTACACCGTCACCGGGCCGCCGGTGTGGGTGATCACCGGCTACTATTGGCCCCAGTTGGGTAAGCCGGTGGAGTATGCCCTCTCCCTGCTGTTGTTGGCCTGGATGGGGTGGCAGTGGCGTCATTTACGCCATCTCACGCTGGATTCGCCCCGGTTCTGGCTCATCATCGGCCTGACGCTGGTGGTGACGAATTCGGTGATTTTGCGCACGGCCACCACCAATTATGTGGTGATGTATCTGCCGCTGCTGTTGGGGTTGAAATGGATGGGGGCGCGATACGGCCGTATTTGGCCCGCTCTTTTTTTTCTGGCGTCCATTGTTAGTTTGTGGGCTTTATTCTTCGCCACCGCCCAGGGTGATTTTGAGCATCCCGTTATGTATTTGCCGCTGCCGCTGGGGCTGCTGGCCTGGTTTGCTGTTTATGAGTGGCGGAACCGCCGCTCGTTAGCCGGGGAAACAGACCAAATATGAAGACACTCACATCCTTAGAACAAAAAAAGTTGCGGCTCTTTTACGGCGTGGCGGCGGCCTTTATGATCGCTTTTTCCCTGACGCTGAATCGGATTCCGTTTATCCGTTTAAAGTCAGATTTTTTTGTGTCCTGGTATGCGACTCGTGATTTCTTGATGGATGGCCGCAATCTTTACGATCCGCTGGTCAACCATGAAGTGGATATGATCGTTTACGGGTACGATTATGGGTACGGCACGGGTTTCTACTACCCGGCGCATCTGGTCGTTTTGGTGGGGCCGTTAGCCTTGTTGCCTTATCCGGTGGCGCATGTGGTGTGGACGACGGCCGTGCAGCTCTTTTTGTTTACCGGGCTGCTGGTCGTGATCCGCGCCGTCAATTGGCCGCAGACAGTCAACCAAATCGTGTGGTTCATCACGTTAATCATGCTTTCTATCCCCAGCTTGCAACTAACGATTTGGGGGCAGTTTAATACGATTGGCGTTTTGTCTCTGGCGCTCTGTTACCGGGCGTTGCGGCAGGGCAAATGGGGGCAGGCCGGTCTTTGGGCCATTGGGCTAACCTTCAAGCCGCAAAACAGTTTGTTGGCGCTGCTATTTTTATTGTTGTGGGTCAGTTCAAGCCGGGATCGATGGCGGTTTCTAGCCTGGTTTTTTGGGGGAGCCGGGTTGTTGGGGCTGCTCTTCACGCTGCTGCAACCGACCTGGGCGATTGATTTTTGGGGTTCTCTGGATCGTTACATACCGGTTGATTCGATTGTAGACAGGATATGGAACCCGCATCAATTGACGGCCGTTCTGGTCTTGTTAGCCAGTTTGGCGCTGTTTGTCCGGCAGTCGCGGGCCGAGGCGGATTCGGCCGCTTTTGCCGCCTGTCTGGCGCTTAGTTTGAGTGTGGGCGCTTTGATTGTGCCGATTGGGGGCATGTTCCACGTGCTGGCGTTGATGATAGGGCTTGTTTTGCTTTTGGCGCATTTCCGGCAAAACGTTCCCAAGTGGTATCACAAAGTGGTTTGGGGGCTGTTGTTTTTATATGCGGCGGGATGGGTTGGATTCCTGGCCGGTTTTTCTGTGGACAAACACATCGCCTGGTCGGGATTGGCTTATACCACCCTGCTGCCTATGGCGATGACAGGTTTGGCTTTGCCCTTTTGTCTGGATTTGAAATGGCAAAAGGTCAAAGTCTGAGCGCTGAATTTGAGGGAGAAATTCACTTTCTGAGACGGGAGACTGGAGATTCAGTAGATCCAAAATCTGCCACGAATTGCACAAATTTCACGAATTAAGAACGTGTTTTTCGTGTAATTCGTGGCATTCGTGGCGAAAATCTTGATCTACTGAGATTAGAGACTGCTAATCCCCACTCTCCCGTCTCTTGCTTCAGACGGCCGTTTAATGATTGTGTTCTGCCGGGGGAATGTTTTCGGCTCCGGCCAATTTTTCTGCCAGTTGGTACGGTTTGTGAATGAGTACCGGTATACAACTGGAACAAATCCAGTTTTGCGCCCCGTTGTAACGCAAATTGACAAGCGGAATCTCCTTTTCGGATTTTTCGCAGTTCAGGCAGTGAAAGGTGGTGTCGTTTTGACTCATGTTTGATTTCTCCAAAAATAAATAGACTGTTTCAAGATGTGGGCAAGGGAGAATTTGGTGTTGCCATATCTCCTCGCTTTTGACTGCCGGGATTGTAGCGCAACGGCCGTCCGCCGACTTTGCGCTGTCGCAAACACTCACGAAGCATCTATTTTCTTGCCGTATTTTCCTCCTCTAATCATTAAAGCCCCATGCCGGAGCCGACCTGAAAGCCCATCCGCTTGAGCAGTTCGACGAACAAGGCTTGCGCACCGGGATTATCGAAGAGAAGGTACAGAGATTCTGGTTTGTTTTTCTGGTCGGGCATCAGGAAGCGGACAGCCAATTTGTCTCGCCAGCCGATAATTTTTCCCGACTCGATTTCGACAGGTTGATCGCCGCTGATCAAAACGCCCCAGTCGCTTTTACGGGTGCTGATGGTGATGCCGTATGTTTTGGTTTTGACGACATGGTGAATATAAATGAGGAGGTGGCGTTCGCCCAGCGGAATGGCGTTGGCAATGGCCTTGGTGAATTTTTGCTGTTTTTTGCCGGTGACGGGAATGGGTTCCACTTGTTTGAGTTCTTGGAATTTTCCGGTAGCTTTGAGGGTGATTTGCTGGCCGGGAGGCGGGGCCACGGCCGTCCCCGGCTCAAGGGGTTGGGCCACAAAGACAACGCGGGGAAAGAAAAAGGGGATCAGACTAACTAATACGCCAATCAACCCGGCCAATACGCCGAACATGGTCGTCGTGGCGTTAGGCGGCGTCTGCCCGTCAGCGACGTAAATTTTCTCGGTCACGCTCATGCCCAAGGAGTTGATGTCGGGTATGTCTGACTCGATCAACTTTTTCAGGTCGGACGGGGTGCTGCGGGTCATGCCGGTGACGGTAATCGGTTCCGGGTCGCCACCGAAAAGATTGGGCGTGCGTTCTTTGATGATGACGACGTATTTAATATTGTCATCTACAACGGGAGCGTAGGTGGCAGTGGTACGGCCGTCTTCCGTTTCCTCATAACCCGCTTCATAAATTACCGTGCCGCCAAAGGTGACATACTTGCCGGCGCCAATCTCCCCGTTGACCAGTTGGTCAATGCTCGCTTTTTCCGGCGCCTCTGAATTTTTTAAGGCATTGGGGAGTTGCATGGCAAAAACAACGAGCAAGATAATGGAGATGAGAAGACCAACGCCACCCAGACCGCGCAAACTGCCGATCTTGGCCTGCCAACGGGGAGGGGATGCGTTCATGAGAGTCTCCTTCCTTGCTATTTCCCTTTCCAATTCGCTTTTCGTTTATTAATGAAGGCGTCCATACCTTCGCTCTGGTCTTCGGTGCTGAAGAGCATGTAGAACAGGCGGCGTTCGTGCGCCAGTCCGGCGGAAAGGGGCATTTCGTACATGGCGTTGATGGCTTCTTTTGCCAGCCGGATGGCGACGGGAGCGCGGGCGGCGATCTCTTGCGCCAGTTTGATCGCTTCTTCCAGGTACACTTCGGCCGGAACGACACGGTTGACCAAACCATGATGTTGGGCTTCGTCAGCAGTGAGGAAACGGCCGTTCAACACAATCTCCATCGCCAACGCCTTGCCCACCGCTAACGTCATCCGCTGCGTGCCGCCGGCGCCGGGGATGATGCCCAGGTTAATTTCCGGCTGGCCGAACCGGGCCGTCTCGCTGGCCACGATCATATCGCAGGTCATCGCCAATTCGCAGCCGCCGCCCAGAGCAAAGCCGGACACGGCCGCAATCACCGGTTTGCTGATGCGGCGCAGTTTGTCCCAATAATCAATGAAAGGATTGTCGAGCATACTGGCCGGGGTGGCGTTCGCCATCTCCTTGATGTCGGCGCCGGCGGCAAAAGCGCGTTCGTTGCCGGTGACGATCATGCAGCCGATGCCGTCATCGCCGTCAAACGCCGTCAGCGCCTCAATCATCTCGCTCATCACGCCCCGGTTGAGGGCGTTCATCGCTTTGGGCCGGTTGAACTGGACAATGCCGACACGGCCGTCCGCGCGGGTGAGAATGTATTCGTATGACATATTTCCTCCTAAAATTTTTCCGGGCAAAAATCAGATGCTACCCGCTCTCCGCTCCTGCAAATGGGATGTGTCGAATCCGGCAGTGAGGCGGACACGGCCGTTTCCGCCAAATTCAGTTTTGAGAATAGAAGCGTTGGGAATGGACACGCTGCGCACAAAAAAGCTGTACCGCTGCATGGCGTCCGGCGTGGCTTCCACAGCGCCGGTTAGCAGCGACCAGAACAGCGCACGCAAATAGAGGCCATGCGTGAACACCACGATGAAGTCGGCGCTGTACCGGTGGCAGCGGGCGATGGTATCGGTGACGCGCTCCATCAATTCGGTAAAAGATTCGCCCACGTCGCCATCTTTGTAAAGCGGTTGGTTACGCGCCCAATACTCACGGGCAAACGGCCGTCGGTCATCTAACGTCGTGCCCGCGTACCGGTCAGGCGCTAAGTAAGTGAATTCGTGAACGGCCCATTCTTCTTGGGCAATGGGGTAAAAGCGGGCGATGGCGGGCGCGGCCGTTTGTTGGGCGCGCACAAAGGGGGAACTGACGATCAGGTCTGGTTTGGGGGTGATGGCGCTGGCGATGTCGCGGGCTTCTTGCTCGCCGGCGGCCGTTAATTCCGATTGGGCTGGGTGCGTGGTGGGCAAATTGGCATTGGAAGTGCTTTCGCCATGGCGGATAAACCAGATTCTGGGCATGGTTCCTCTTTCTCTCCGCGATCTCCGCGTCCCTTCTTACAACCCACGCTCGCCGCGAATGTAGGGCACACCCAGCGCCGCCGGCGCGCCCAACCGCTTCTTCATTGCCGCCCGTGAGCCAAGCGCCAGCGCCAGCACCGTCAAAATATACGGCGTCATCTTCAGGAAAAAGCTGAAATTGGAGTTGATATATAGCGGATTCGTCAGCCCAAACAGCAGCGCCGGCCCTTGCAAATCCAAAATCCAGCGCCGCAGCGCGCCGAACAAATAACCGCCCAACGCCGCCTTCAGCGGATCCCATTGGGCAAAAATCACCAGACCAATTGCAATCCAGCCCTGTCCCGACGTTGTCTGGTCGCTGTACCAACCGGGCGACACCGCCAAACTGATCGTTGCCCCAGCCAACCCGGCCAAACAACCGCCGACAAACACATAAAAGTAACGCAGCCGATACACATTGACGCCCATCGTGTCCGCCGCCGACGGCTTTTCGCCAACAGCGCGCAAATGCATTCCCGGCCGGGTGCGATTGATGTAATACCAGGCCAACGGCGCAAAGAAATAGCCCGCATACACCAAGATGCTGTGATTTTTAAAAAAAACCGGGCCGATAAACGGAATAGATGCCAAAAGCGGAATGTCAAACGAGGGCATCAAGGGCGGCGTTTGCCCGGTTAATCCGCCGCCAAACACCAGCGCCAGCCCGGTTCCCAGGAACGTCAACGACAGCCCGCTGACCACTTGATCGGCCTGAAAATGGATCGTGACCAGGCCGTGGGCCAGGCTTAAAATACCGCCTGCTAAAATTGCGGCCGACAAACCTAACCAGGCATTGCCCGTTGCCAACGAGGCGCTAAACCCAGCCATCGCGCCCAGCAGCATCATCCCTTCAACGCCCAGGTTGAGGATGCCGGCGCGCTCGGCAAAAATTTCGCCAATCCCAGCAAAAAGCAGAATGGTTCCGGTGGCTAATCCCGCATGCAAAATAATTTCCAGATTCATGCTGCCTCCACGGCCGCTTGTGCCCGTACCAGCCTGACTTTATAACGCAGCAGCACGTCGCTGCTGATGACCATGAAAAGGATGATGCCTTGTAGTAACTGCGATAAACCGGATGGTTGAATCTCCCGTCCGGCCACGATCAACGCGCCAAACAGGATGGCGACGATGATGACGGCGAACGGGTTGAGTTTGGCTAACCAGGCCACGATGATGCCGGTGAAGCCGTATCCGGGCGAGATACGCTCTTGCAAGCGATGGACGACGCCGGTGATTTCCGACATGCCGGCCAACCCGGCCAACGCGCCGGAGACCATCATCACCAACACGATGTTGCGCGTGATGTTCAGCCCGGCATAACGAGCCGCTTTGGGGTTGTCGCCGATGAGTTTGATTTCGTATCCCCAGCGGCTGCGGTCGAATATCCACCACATGACAACGGCCGCTGCCAACCCAAAAGCCACGCCCAAATGCAGCGTCATCCCCGAAATGCGTTCCAGGCCAATGCCGGTCAAAAAGTTAGCCAATCCGCCCCCTTTCTCGATAAACGCGCCGTATTCGCGGGCATAATCGGTGACGCGCGGCAGCCAGGCCGATTTCTCAAAGGAGGGCGTCATTTGGAAGCCGCCGTCGCTCCACTTGTCGAAAATCCAGAAATTGTTCCACAACACGGCGATGTAGTTGAGCATCAAGGTGGTGATGATTTCGTTGACCTGGAAGCGGGCCTTGAGGTAGCCGGGGAAAAAGCCCCAAATGGCGCCGCCTAACATGCCCATGATGATCATCATGCCGATGACGACTACTTTGGGGGTGTCGGGGGAAATAAAGGGAACCAGGACGACCAGGCTGGCGGCGAAGGCGCCGATGTAAAATTGGCCTTCGGCGCCGATGTTCCACAGCTTCATTTTGAAGGCGATGGCGCAGGCCAACCCCACCATGATCAACGGCGTGGCTTTGACGATGGTGTCGGAAAAGGTAGCCCAACTGCCAAAGGTGGCTTGGTAAAAGAATTTGGCGACGAGCAATGGTTCGCCGCCAATCATTTTCAAAATGACGCCGCTCACAATAAAGGCGACGATCACAGAACTAATGGATGTGGCCGCCGGCAGCCACTTGGGGATGTCCTCAACACGTTTCTCAAATGTGATGGTAAAAGGTAGGTTCATCCTGCTGCCTCCGCACTTTTTGCTGGCGCGGCCGTTCCCGTCATCATCAGGCCAATTTCGTTAATGTCCGCTTCGTCAGCATTGACAATTCCCATGATTCTACCGTCAGAAATGACGGCGATGCGGTCGCTGAGGGCCAGCAGCTCTTCCATTTCTTCGGAGACGAGCAGCACGGCCGTTCCCGTTTCCCGCTGCGCCAACAATAACTTCTGAATGGACTCAATCGCGCCCACATCCAGACCGCGCGTGGGCTGAACGGCGATCATCAACTGCGGCTGGGCTGAAATTTCGCGGGCCAAAATCACCTTTTGCAGGTTGCCGCCGGACAATTTGCGCGCCATGGTGTACACGCCGGGAGCCAAAATATCGTATTTTTCCTTGAGCTGGCGCGCCCGTTGGCGGGCGGCGGTGAAGTTAATGCTCCAGCCATTGCCAATCGGGTCGTCTCGATAATTTTTCATGATACTGTTTTCGGTGATGGTCATGTTGGGCGCGCTGCCGACGCCGGTGCGGTCTTCGGGAACGTGGGACATGCCCTGTTTGATGGCGACGATGGGCGGTTTGTTGGCGACTTCTTTGCCGTTGATTTTGACGCTGCCGGCACACGGCCGTAACCCCGTAATCACCTCCGCCAATTCACTCTGTCCGTTGCCGGCGATGGCGGCAATGCCCAAAATCTCGCCAGCGCGGACTTCCAGCGACAATTTGCGCAAAGCAGGCACGCCTTTATCATTCTCCGCCTCTACATCCCTCACTTCCAGAACGATGTCGCCCGGTTTCTGCGGCTTTTTCTCCACGGAGAAAATCACGCCGCGCCCCACCATCAAGCGGGCTAAATCCCGTTTGGTCAGCCCTTCCATGCTGTGCCCTTCGGCGGTGACTTTGCCTTTACGCAGGACGGTGACGCGGTCGGCGACGGCCGTGACCTCATGCAGTTTATGGCTGATGAAAATGATAGATTTGCCCTGGTCAACCATGGCGCGCATCGTGTTCATCAACTCGTCAATTTCCTGGGGGGCGAGTACGGCCGTCGGCTCATCCATAATCAAAATCCGCGCCCCGCGATACAGCGTCTTCAAAATCTCCACCCGCTGCTGTTCCCCCACCGATAACTGCCAAATCTTCGCCGTCGGGTCCACGCGCAAGCCATACTGATCTTCCAGCGCCAGGATTTTCTTGTCGTACTCGGCCAGCTTCATGAAAAAGCGGGGTTCGTCCAGTCCCAGCAAGATATTTTCCGTCACCGTTTGCGTGGGAACCAACATAAAATGTTGATGCACCATGCCAATCCCCTGGGCAATGGCATCCTTCGGCGAATTAAAATGAACCGGTTCGCCCAAAACCTTGATGCTGCCCGATGTTTGTTTATACAAACCGGCCAGCACATTCATCAGCGTGCTTTTTCCCGCCCCATTCTCGCCCAGCAGCGCGTGAATCTCCCCTTGTTTTAGCGTCAGATTCACATGGTCATTCGCCAGCACGTCAGGAAAGCGGATGACAATATCCTTCATTTCAACAGCATAAGGTTGTTCGTCCATTTTGGGGCCTTTTTACGGTGGGCGGCAAACGGTAATCGGTAATCGGACTGCGCCGATTACCGATTACCGATAACTGATTACGGATGACTAAAGTTCAGGCAATTCGGCCGTGATATTTTCGTTCCACCAATACATACAGGTTTTACAATCACTGCCAAACTGTGCAAACCCGTCCAGGTCGGCCTGTTCCAGGCTGACGCCATCTTCCAGGATCACATTGCCCTGGTTGTCGGTGATGGGGCCTTTGAAGACATCAAAGCGGGTGAAGTCGCCGGCCAACATCTTCTCCAGCGTATCACGCACCAGTTGCAAATCTTCCTCTGGCAGTTCGGCCACGCCCGGCTGCAACTCCTCGCCTTCCATGAAGCCGTACAAGCCCATGGCGCCGGCGTCGGCGTCAAAGTATTCCCAGCCGCCAACCCAGGTTCCATCGCGGGATTCTTCCACGATGCGGGCATAGACGACGCCCCAATTCCAGTACATGGAAGTGAGACAAGCGTCCACAACGCAGTTGCCGCTGTAGTCGTAGGTGATGCCCCATTTGCCTCCGGGAGCCGCTTCCGCCGGAGCCGGGGTGCCGGCGCCGGTCATCACCACCTGCGCGCCGCCGTCAAAGAGCGAAGAAGCCGCTTCTTTTTCCAGGATGGGATCGTGCCAGGTGAATATCCAGCGCACGTCAACCGTACATTCGGGGCAGGTTTGCTGCGCGCCCAACGCGAATGCGTTGCCCAATCGCAGTTCTTCCGGGATGGGGAAGGTGGCGATATAGCCTAACTTTGGATTGCCGTCCATTTTGGCGCGGGAACCGGCCAGCATACCGGCCAGGTATTTCATATCTTCCATGGCGCCCATCAGGTTGCCAAAGTTGGCGCCATTGGCCTTGAACCCGGTCAAGTGAATGATGTCCACGTCCGGGAACTCTTCGGCTACGATTTCGGAGGCGTCCATGTAACCGAAAGAGGTGGTGAAGATGACGTCGAACCCTTTGCGGGCCAGGGAGCGGATGACCTGTTCGGCATCGGCGCCCTCGGCCACCAGCTCGACGTAAGCGGTATGCACATTGTCCACGTTATCTTCGACGTATTGACGGCCGACATCGTGCGCCTGCGTCCAGCCGCCATCATCATGCGGGCCAACGTAGACGAATGCGACATTGTATTTTCCCTCTTCGATGGTGGGGATTTGGTAGCTGCCCGCTTCGGCGGCGGGCAACTCTTCGGCAGCCGGTTCTGTGGCCGCCGGTTCTTCGGAAGTAGTCTCGTTAGCGGCCGGTTCATTGGCGGCCGGTTCGTTGGCCGCCGGTTCGTCACCGCCGCCGCAAGCAGCCAAGATCAAGCTCATCACGAGAGCGAAAACTAAAAGTATCCAAAGGCGTTTCTGTTTCATTTTAATGGTTCTCCTCATTAACTGGTTCTTTTACTACGAAGTCTCTCTGGAGACTTGCGAGGTCTTGATGGGTACGATAGATCATGAAATGCCGATAGAATCACCTCCCTCTTGAGTGGGTAATGCCGGTGGGATGTCCCAAGTTCGGCCTGATTGCCGGGAAAGGGTTTCCAATTCGTTCCGATAAAACTCGACTTGCTGCGGCTGGTTTTTTTGGGCCAGTTGTAACGCCTGGATGAGGTCTTGATAGGCGAGGTCGTACTGTTTTTGGCGGCGGTAGGCGAGGCTACGGTCGTGATACAGGCTGGGCGTCGGCGGGTGGGCAAAGGAGATGGCCTGACTGAAATGATGGATGACATCCTCGATTTTGCCGATGTCCAGGGCGTACCGGCCCAGCAGTTGGTGAGCGACGGTCTGAGCCTGGGGGGTGGGCAGGCCGAGTTGGAGCGATTTACGCAGGTTTTGCACGGCCGGGCGCGGGATTTGCTGTTTTTGTCCGGCCTGGGCCAGCGCCAGTTGCAGATAAGCCAGACCGGAATGGGGGTTTTTTTGGATGAAAGCGCGTAATTGTCGCTTGGCGGCGTTGGCGGCGCCGCCGCGGCGCAAGGCGTCAATGTAACTCATTTGCAGTTCGGGATCGTGTGGACTGGTCTGAGCGGCGCGGGTCAGTTGGGCGAATTCAGCGGCAGCGGCGGCCGTTGGGTGAGCCGGGGTTTCAAACCAGCCGGTGCGGTCTCCCTGCCAAAAAAGGAAGAGGAGAGCGGCGTGGAGCACGGCCGTCACGCTGCTGGCAATGGGCGTGGCTGAAAAATTGTAAATCGCGCGCCAATCCCCCTCAAAGCCGAGCAGGGTGAAAACGGGATAGTAAATGAGCGAAAAGTAAGTTTGGAAGCGGAAGGCGCGCAGGCCGAAGTAACGCAAAGCGGGCGAGTTGTTGTTGCGGAAAATGAGCCAGAGGGCAAGGCCGAACAAAAGCGACCCGATGGTTCCGGCCAGGCTGATAAACCAGCGTTCAGGAGCGGTGTAATTGCCGATGTGTTCGACAAATCCCCAAAAGCCGCGATAGGCGAATTGGAGCACCTGCCCATCAAACTGCCAGACAGAAAGGGCGTGGCCTAGTTCATGGAAAAAGACGCCGATGGGGACGGCGATGAAGAAAGCGGCTTGTTCGCCCAGATGCTTTTTGCGGGGGGTGAGGGGGGGCTGTTTGAGGTCGGCTCGTTCGCGCCAGATGACGGCCGTCAGTTGCAAACTGCGAAATACGTAGATGAGGGCGAAAAGGTTGAAGAGTTGCCCAAGCATGAAGATGGTTGACCTGTCAGGTAAGCGGCAATAAGACGGCGCCTGCTTTCATTAAAAAAAGCCGATGCGCCGAACCCAGCTTACGGTTGTTAATAGATGGAGAGAATCATACAACAGGGACGGAGGGACGGCAACCGGAGGGCGTAAAAAATGATACTGTATCGGAGAGGTTTTCCCCACTCTCACCTTATGTTAAAATAGGCCGGAGGAAGGTAGCGGTGACAACAAAAGTGGAATTCCTGGGACAACTCCCAATTTTTGCCGATTTATACGAGGATGAGCTGCGGACGCTGGCTCAAATTTGTGATGAGTATGAATTTGACGGCGCCAGCGTGATCGCCTACCAGCGGGATGTGGCGGATCGGCTGTACATTGTGCGCAGCGGCCGTCTGTTTGCCCGCAGCGTGGATGAGCGGGGCATTGTCCGCGAAACGCGCTCCTATTTTGCCGGGGATTATTTTGAGGATGCCTGGTTGTTTGCCGCCGAAGCGCATCCGGCGACGGTGCGCGGCGCCGGCGACGGCCGTCTCCTCATCATCGAAAACGGCAAATTCCTGGCCTTGCTGGAGAAAAATCGCAATCTGCTGGATCGGCTGGCGCCGGTGTATGATGACCGTGATGAAATCATCAGCGGCTTGTCGGAAACGGCGTGGGCGGCCGCCCAGAAAAGCCGGATTCGCGCCGACAAGCGAAGTACGGCCGTCAACCTGTTGACAGATGAACTGGTCGAATTTCACGCTCGGCGCAGCCGTTGGTACTTGCTTTTGCGCATCATTGGCCCGGCGCTGGCGCTGCTCTTGTTTCCCCTGTTGGTCTTCGCTCTCCTCAACGGCGGGGCCGGCACGTCCATGAGCGCCGCCCGATTGGTCGTCCCGGTCGCGCTGTTCTTCATCTTCACCGTTGTTCTCGGTTTCCAACTGCTGGACTGGTCAAACGATTACTTCGTCATCACCAACAAACACCTGGTACACCGGGAATTTGAACTGCGCCGTTTCCGCACCAACGTCAACAAAATTCCCATCGATCAAGTTCAAAGCGTGGAAATCGTCAAGCCTAACTTTGTGGCGAATGTGTTCAACTTTGGCACAGCCCGCATTACTACATCCGCGCAAAATCGCGTCCTCTATTTTGACAATATTGACGATCCCCGCCGCGTAGAAGAATCGTTGAACCAACTGCGGCAGCGGGTGCAGGCGTTGGATGCGGGACGGGCGCAGGCCACGATGCGCCAATCCATTGAAAGCCACTTCCAGACACGGCCGCCCATGCGTCTAGTAGAGAATGAAGAGGAAGCGGATGAACCCGCCGCCAAAACGGCCGGATTTTGGCAATCGATTCGTAAACGGTATCAGGCGCGGGTGGTGGAGAATGGCGTCATCACTTATCGGAAGCATTATTTTGTGCTGTTTGGCGAGATCGCCTGGCCGTTCGGCATTTTGGTTGGGCTGACGTTGCTGAGTATGATTTTGGTGCGGCTGTTTGAGTTTACGGTGCTCCAGATAGCGTTGCCGATGACGTTGATTGGCTTACTTGATTCAGGTTGGCTTGTGTGGCAGATTGAGGATTGGCGCAATGACACGTTTCAGCTCACGGATCGGTATGTGATTGATATTGATAGACGGCCGTTTGGCTTTGGCGAGAGCCGCAAACAAGCCGAACTGAGCAATGTGCAAAACATCAGCTCCGACCGCCCCAGCTTTTTGGCTACCATTTTCAACTACGGCAATGTCATCGTGGAAACGGCCGGCGCCACCGCCGATATCACCTTTGAAAGTGTCTCCAATCCCAACCGAATACAGAGCGACATCTTCAAAAAGCGGGACCAATTTCGCCAAAAACAGCGCGTCAGCGAAGGAGAACGGCGACGCAAAGAGTATGCCGTTCTCCTGGATGTGTATCAGCAAGCCCAGGAGCAAGCCCGCATCCCGCGCCGCACCCCGCCCCCGGAGGAAGAAATGGAAGGATGAAGGCGGAGGGATGAAGGCAGAAATCAGAATTTTTCCGCCTTCATCCTTCATCCTTCAGCCTTTGATTAGTCTATGTCTACTTTAGAAATTGTCACCCTGCCCAACCCTGTTTTGCGTCAGAGAACGCACAAAGTTGCTGATTTTGGCCCCGATTTTCAAAAGTTGGTAGATGACATGATTGAGACGATGCGGGCGGCCAGCGGCGTTGGCCTAGCTGCGCCCCAAATCGGCCAATCGCTGCGGATGGCTGTCGTCGAGAACCTGCCCGATGAAGATGAAGAAGGGAATGAACTGCCGGGTACGCGCCAGTTATTCGTCATCGTCAACCCGGAAATCTTTTGGAAGTCGCGGGAGACGGTGGACGGCATCGAAGGCTGCCTTTCCATCCCCGGTTATCTGGGCGAGGTGGAGCGGTACGAGGCCATCCGCGTGCGTGGGCAAGACCGGCACGGCAAAAAGATGCGGCTGAAGCTGGAGGGGTGGACGGCCCGCATTTTCCAGCATGAGATCGATCATCTGGAGGGTGTGTTGTTTATTGACAAACTGACGGCGCCGGAGAATTTCTGGACGGAAGAAGCGTATCGGGCGCAGTTTGAGGAGGAGGAGGAGTGAGCAGTATTCAGTATTCAGTGAGCGGTGTTCAGTGAGCGGTGTTCGCTGAACGTTGAATATGGGAACAGAGCTATGTCAAAATTAACGCTGAAAGATGTGGAAAAGATCGCTCATCTGGCGCGGCTGGAATTAACTGAGGACGAGAAGAAACTGTATTTGGAACAGTTGACGGCCGTGTTGGATTATGCGGCCGTGCTCGACGAACTTGACCTGGAAGGCGTTCTCCCCAGCCCCCACGCCGTCGCCCAACAAAACATCCTGCGCGATGATGTGATTGAGCCATCTTTGCCCATCGAAGACACTCTGCACAACGCGCCCCAGCAGGCTGATAATCAGTTTCTCATCCAATCTGTGTTGGATGAGTAAAACGCAAAACTTGCGGGGAGATCAAAATGTCTGAAAGGGATATTGGACAGGAAACCGCGACAGAAATTCAATCATTCAAAGTCGGAAAAACCGACTTGACCATGCGCGAATTAGAACAACCTGTCACCATGATGGCATCCACAGAAAAAGACGCCGTTACCAATATCTCGCAGAAATTTTCAATTTATGTGAACGAGCCAACCTATGCGCCGCTTTTTTTTCGGGGTGATGCACTGGACGTTTTACGTGAATTGCCTGATGCTGCTATTGATTTTTGTATGACCAGCCCGCCTTATTGGGGTAAACGGCAGTATCTTGGCGGCGGTATCGGATTGGAAGATGATTATCGGGACTACATTCGTAATCTGGTTCAGATTAGCGGCGAGGTCAACCGCGCATTGAAACCTACCGGCTCGTTTTGGTTAAACATAGGCGATTCTTACAAAGACAAACATCTGCTAGGCATCCCGTGGCGGGTAGCGCTTGAACTCATGGATTCTCAGGGATGGATTCTGCGTAACGATGTGATTTGGCACAAGGTTAAAGGGGGTCTTGACAACACAAAAGATCGCCTCCGCAATGTTCATGAGACCATTTTTCATTTTGTAAAGACGCCCAAAGGTTACTATTACGATGTAGACGCCATTCGTTCCAAACCGAGGAAGGCAAAAATCAGCAATGGCGCCATTGTGTCTGCCACCGGCGTCACCGGCGTGCGTTACAAACGCCAAATTGAGCTGTCTACAGAACTAACGCTGCCGGAAAAAGAAGCGGCGTTGGCGGCGTTAAACGAGATGTTACAAAAAATGGAACTGGGCAAAATCGCCGATTTTCGGATGATCATTCGCGGCCAACAGCGCACAACCCACTCTAATTCGGGCCGGGTGTCGGGGCGCGCCCGCGAGTTGCAGGATAAGGGCTTCTACTTTCTCAAGTATCATCCCAAGGGAAGCAAGCCGAGCGATGTTTGGGACATTTTGCCGGAAGATACCCAGAAGCGGGCAACGCATTACGCGCCGTACCCTGAAGATTTATGCAAAATCCCCATACTGGCTACCTGTCCGCCCGATGGTGTTGTATTAGACCCGTTCTGCGGTACAGGAACCACAATGCTGGTGGCCCGTTTGTTGGGGCGCAAATCGGTTGGCATTGATATTTCTCACGAGTATATACAAATTGCCGAACAGCGTTGCATGAGATTGCTATGAGCGGCCTGTTGGAACTTTACGGCGTTGCTACGAAGGCGGATGAGTCGAATTGGGATGACATCATTCAGCGCCAGATGTGTCCTTACCTTAAGCGTCGCTGCGCCAAAACGAGAAAAAGTACGCCGGATTTGACGATTGGCGCTTGCTCTGTTTTGTACAGTCGAGATAACAAGCGCATCATGATTTGTCCCCATCGTTTATTGGACAGACGACAAATTTTTTTGGATTGCCTTCATTTATTGACCTTGCATGAGCCGGGGAATGAATTGCATATCGTTTCTGAGGTCGCAGTTCCTGGCGGTTCTGTTGATTATTGTCTTGTTTCAGTGCGTGATCAGCGGGTTGTAGATTTTGTGGGCATGGAGCTGCAAACGTTGGATACAACAGGGACGGTTTGGCCGGCCCGGCAACGGTTTTTGCAGAGTAAGGGGATTGCTGTTGACTCCCGCGACACAGATTCCGCTAAAAGTTTTGGCATGAACTGGAAGATGACAGCCAAAACTATTTTGATGCAGTTGAATCACAAAATACATACCTTTGAAAACGTACACAAGCATTTAGTCCTTGTTGTCCAAAATCATCTGGTGGATTATATGCGGCGCGAGTTCCAATTTGAGCATATTGCCAATGCTCGTTTGGGCGATTCCTTGCATATTCATACGTATGCGCTTAACCGGGGAGACGATTTTTCATTTCGTTTGGGATTAAGCAGCCGATATAGCACAGACGCCGATGGCGTGGCCCGGAGTCTAGGATTGCAAGCCGACCCGAATGTGGCTCTTGAGCATATTATCGGGTTGTTGGAAGCGAAAATCTCGTCTAAAACATTGTTTGCTTTGTGAAGGGACGGCCGCGCTGTTGAAACGTAAGCATAGGAAGCGGGTTTTGTCTGGCGTGTTATTTCTTCTGGCGCTTGTTAGTTTGCCTTTCGTCTGGCGGAAGGGGGTGCAGTGGGTGTACGGCCGTTCCATTTACACCCCTTCCACCGTCCCTGCTGACCGGGTAGCCATCGTGTTTGGGGCGGCGGTGTATCAAAACGGCCGTTTATCTTCCGTGTTGCGTGATCGGATGGATACGGCCGTCGCCCTCTACCAGGACGGCAAAGTGCAAAAAATCCTGGTCAGCGGCGACAACCGCTTTGAAGATTACGACGAGCCGGGCGCGATGATGGATTATGCCATTGAGCGCGGCGTCCATCCCGACGACATCCAACCCGATTACGGCGGCCGGCGCACTTACGACACCTGTTACCGGGCGCGGGAGATTTTTCAACTGGAAACGGCCGTTTTAGTGACGCAACAGTTCCATTTGCCGCGGGCGCTGTTCACCTGCCAGCGGTTGGGGATTGAGGCGGTGGGGGTGATGGCGGATTTACGGCCGTACCGCGCCGCCCGCTGGTATGAAATTCGGGAAACGGTGGCAACGGCCGTGGCCTTGTGGGATACAATCAGGCAGCTACCAGCCCCGGTATTGGGCGATCCGATACCGATTAACTGACGATTGAAAAATTCACCGCAAAGAGCGCGAAGCACGCAAAGATAAAAAATCCCTTTGCGATCTTTGCGTCCTTTGCGGTTAAAAAAATAGGCGAGCAACATGAATTTAACCGAGCTGACATTGACCGAACTACGAACGGCACTGCGCCGGGGCGAGACCAGCAGCGTTGCTGCCACGCAAGCCATCCTGGACCGCATCGTCGAGCAGGACAACGAGATCAAAAGCTATCTCACTATCACCGATGAGATGGCGTTGGAACAGGCGGCGGCGGCAGACAGGCGGCGGGCTAACGGCGAGGATGGGCCGCTGTTGGGCGTGCCCATTGCGGTGAAAGACATCATCGCTACCAAAGGCGCGCCCACCACGGCCGGAAGCAAAATTCTGGAAGGATTCATTCCGCCTTACGACGCTTTTGTCGTGCAAAAGCTGAAAGAGGCGGGAGCCGTTATCCTGGGCAAAACCAACACCGACGAGTTTGCCATGGGATCGTCCACGGAAAACTCCGGCTACTTCACCACCCGCAACCCGTGGGATTTGACGCGGGTTCCCGGCGGTAGCAGCGGCGGCAGCGCGGCGGCGGTGGCGGCCAAGATGGCGTATGCCGCCCTGGGGACGGATACGGGGGGCAGTGTGCGCCAACCGGCTTCGTTTTGCGGCGTGGTGGGGCTGAGGCCGACTTACGGCCGTATCTCCCGCTGGGGTGTGATCGCCTTCGCCTCGTCGCTGGATCAGGTGGGCATGTTTGGCCGGACGGTGATGGATACGGCCGTGCTCTTTCAGGCAGTGGCGGGCTACGACAAACGGGACAGTACCTCGCTCAACATCCCCGTCCCCGACGCAGCGGCTGCGCTCACCGGCGACATCAAGGGATTGCGCGTCGGCGCGCCCAAAGAGTATTTCATCGAAGGGATCGAGTCGGAAGTGGAAACGGCCGTGCGCGCCGCCATTGCCCAATTAGAAAAACTGGGGGCCGAAACCGTCGAAATCAGCCTGCCCCACACCCAGTACGCTCTGCCCGTCTACTACCTCATCGCTCCGGCCGAGGCCAGCGCCAACCTGGCCCGCTACGACGGCGTCCGCTACGGCCCCCGCGTGGAGGGGGCGGATATGATTGATTCCGTCAAACAGACGCGCGCCCTGTTCGGCCCGGAGGTGAAGCGGCGCATTATGCTGGGGACGTATGCGTTGAGTGCGGGCTATTATGATGCGTATTACGGCCGTGCCCTCAAAGTACGCACCCTCATCAAAAACGACTTCAAAACCGCCTTCGAGCAGGTGGATGTCATCGCTGCCCCCACCAGCCCCACCACCGCCTTCAAAATCGGCGAACGCGCCGACGACCCGCTGAGCATGTACCTGGCGGATGTCTTCACCCTCTCCGTCAATCTCAGCGCCAGTTGCGGTCTCTCTATCCCCTGCGGCTTCGATAGCAAAGGCCTGCCCATCGGCCTGCAATTGATTGGCGACACGCTGCAAGAAGCGACCGTTCTGAATGCCGCCTACGCTTACGAACAAGCGGCCAGATGGGATCAACAACGACTCGAAACGGCCGTTTAACGCAGCCAGATTCATCCGACATGATATACTTTTAGATGAGGGTCGTTTTTAAGACTTTTATGGGAAAAGAGGTGTATGATGACAACAACACAGACCATAACCATTGAGTTGCCAAAGCCGCTATACAATCAGTTGCGGCGCGCGGCTGAATTGGCGCGCCAACCTGTGGCCGACGTGATCCAAAAAAGCCTTTCCCACAGCCTACCCCCTTTGTTAGAAGATATTCCTTTGGAATATCAGGTTGATGTGTACCCGATATTGCAAATGGATGTAGAGAACTTGCAACAAGAGGTCAGGCGCGTTTTTCCTGCCGGCCGTTGGGCCAGATACGAAGCGTTATTGGACAAGAAAAAGCAAACGCTCTTAACCGAAATGGAGCAGGCAGAATTCAATGCACTGCGCCGCGAGGCGGATGTATTGATGTTTCGCAAAGGGTATGCAGCCGTTCTGTTAAAACGACAGGGTTATCGTCCCCCCTCGCCTGGTGAGCTTCCCGCAGTCCAGTGAGCCGTATAACTCGCAAAGCACGCCTCCGTATTGCTGCGCAAGCCAATTACCAATGTGGTTATTGTCAGACGCAGGAGGTAATCAGCGGCGTTCCTTTGACGGTCGAACACATTATTCCTATTGCCCACGGCGGCACAAACAATGAGGATAATCTCTGGTTGTCCTGCCGTTTGTGCAATGAGACAAAAGGGACCTTAACCAGGGCAATAGACCCCGAAACAGACCAACAATCGTCTCTGTTTAATCCGCGATCTCAGGTTTGGAAAGACCATTTTGTATGGGATGAAACAAGGACGCAGATTGTTGGACGGAGCGCAATCGGCAGAGCAACGATCGCAGCCTTGTTGTTAAACAGTGACTTGCGGGTTCGTTCTCGCGCGATTTGGGTAGAGGCAGGTTGGCATCCACCCAAAGATTGATCTGCGGCAGCTTGCCTAAAAAGGAGAGTCATCGTTGAAAGTTATCATCCCTCTCGCCGGATATGGCAAACGGATGCGACCGCATACCTGGAGCCGCCCCAAACCTCTGCTCTACGTGGCCAGCAACAGTATCATCGGCCATCTGCTCAACTTTATGAGCGACGTCACCACCGAAGAGGTCATCTTCGTTGTTGGCTACAAAGGGGATGAGATTGAAGCTTGGATTCGGCAGAACTACCCCCATCTGGATGCCCATTTTGTGGTGCAGGAGGAAGCGCTGGGGCAGGCGCACGCTATCTGGATGTGCCGCGATTATCTGGATGATGGCGAGGTGTTGGTGGCGTTCGGCAATGGCATTGTGGACGCCGCCTATGCCCAAATCCCGGAGCCGGACGCCGATGGCGTCATTCTAGTGCAGGAAATGGAAGACCCGCGCACCTTTGGCGTGGTGGTGACGGATGAGAATGATGTGGTGACGGATTTCATCGAGAAGCCGGACACGGTGGAGCATAATCAGGTGATTGCCGGGATTTACTGGTTCAAGCACGGCCGTACCCTCCTCACCGCCATCGAAACCATCATTGCCGAAAACCGCCAAACCAAAGGGGAATACTACCTGGTAGACGCTTACAAAGTGATGCTGGAAGGGGGGGCGGTCATCAAAGCCAAGCCCACCATCTTCTGGCTGGATGCAGGCAAGCCGGATTACATGCTGGAAGCCAACAAACGCCTGCTGGGATTGGGCTACGGCAGCGAAGACGCGCTGGAGCGCAGCTACACCGAAGATTTCACCGTCTTCCCACCTGTCTTCATCCATGAAACGGCCGTCATCCACGGCTGTGTCATCGGCCCTTACGTCAGCATCGGGCCGGACGTTCACCTTAAAAACAGTATTATCCGCAATAGCATCATTGACCAGGGTAGCCGCATCGAAAACAGCATCCTCGAAGATTCGCTCATCGGCGAAAATGTCCAAATCACCGGACAGGGCAAAAAGCTGTTTGTAGGGGATAATTCAGTTGTTGATTTAGATTAAACCGTATCTCGTAATCTGATTCGGTTTACGAAATACGGACAACGGCTTACGAAAAAGAGGAGCAACCATGCGTAACTTCATTTCCGACCGGGTAGCGCAAACCCCGCCGTCCGGGATTCGCAAGTTTTTTGATATTGCCGCCACCATGAAAGACGTGATTTCGCTGGGGATTGGCGAGCCGGATTTTGTGACGCCGGCGCCGATTTTGGAGGCAGGCCGGGCTTCGCTGGCACGCGGCGAGACGGCCTATACCTCCAACAGCGGCACCATTGAACTTCGGCAAGCCATCAGCCGTCACCTGCAAATGCTGTATGGCGTCACCTATAATCCGGACGAGGAGATCATCGTCACCGTGGGGGTGAGCGAGGCGTTGTATCTGGCGATGACGGCCGTCCTCAATCCCGGCGACGAGGCGATCATTCCCGAACCCTGTTTCGTCTCCTACGCCCCCGAAGTCAGCTTTGCCGGCGGCGCGCCGGTGGCGGTTCCCACCCATGTGCAAAACAACTTTGAAGTGACGGCCGAGGACATCGACGCGGCCGTCACCCCCCAAACCAAAGCGATCCACCTAGGCTACCCCAACAACCCCACCGGCGCCGTCATGAGCCGCGAACGGATGATGGCGATTGCGGCCGTCGCCGAGGAACACGATCTGCTCATCATCTCCGACGAAATTTACGACCAGTTGGTGTATGGCGTTGAGCATACCTGCGTGCCCGCTCTGCCGGGGATGCGCGACCGCACCATTTTGTTGGGCGGTTTCAGTAAAAACTACGCCATGACTGGTTGGCGCATCGGCTACGCCTGCGCCCCGGCGGAGATCCTGGGAGCCATGCGCAAAATCCACCAGTACACTATCATGTCCGCGCCGACGACGGCCCAGGCAGCGGCCGTTATCGCTCTGGAGCAGGGAGCGGAACACGTAGCCCGAATGCGAAACGAGTATGATCGCCGCCGCCGCCTGCTGGTGGAGGGCTTCAATACGTTGGGGCTGGACTGCTTCGAGCCGAAAGGGGCGTTTTACACTTTCCCCGCCATTGCCCGCAGCGGCATGAGCAGCGACAAGTTCGCCTGGACGCTGCTGGAGGAGGAGGAAGTGGCTGTCGTCCCCGGCGACGCCTTCGGCCAGAGCGGGGCCGGCTTTGTCCGCGCCTGCTACGCCACCTCTTACGAAAAGCTGGAAGAGGCGCTGAACCGGATTGAATCCTTTATGCGTCGGCATGGGTGAACGCATACTGCATTCCGAATTCCGTCACGCCGGCATGGTTCAAAAATTTGTTTTTCATCTCTACAAATGAGCACAACGAATTTAGGAACAAACGAGTTAAATCAGTCGAGAAGGTTCGTTCCTTCCCTCATTCGTTGTAGTCGCCAAATTGTAAAGCAAATTATTCAGATTCTGAACCATGCCGTCACGCCTTACTAACACAGATAGTGCATAACGAATTACGAATGACACAATACGAACCAATCATTGGCCTGGAAATCCACGCCGAACTGATGACCAACTCCAAAATGTTTTGCCCCTGCCGGGTAGTGGATAGCGTGGAAGCGCTGCCGAACACGGCCGTCTGCCTGAATTAACCCAGCAAAAACGACCCAATCGCAACTGGAACTGTCAATAAGCAGTGGAGAATGAACAACCCGATGCCCATCCCTACCAGCCTGATCCAGGGAGCTAAATCGAAATTTGATTTGACGGAAACGGCCGATCAGCAAAGCTTGTACGCCTTGACCGATCAACTCCTGGGGCTGCCGCTGGCGGAGATAAAAGCCGCCGCTCGCCGGGAGGAGACGCCTTTGGAGTTTAAGATCGCGGCTAAGTTAGTGGAATCGCGCCAGTTTTTGCTGTCCGACCTGCAACCGGTCAAGATTGGCGTTGTCTTTGCCATGTGGGGCGAGCAGAACCGGCTGCGGCCCAAAAGCGCCGATAATCCGAATGGGGAAGACTCGCTGCGTGTTAAGTTGGCACAGTTGGATTGGGTGACGCGGGAGACGGCCGTACACTGGACACTCTATGCCGTTGACGATGGCGATCCCGATGACAGCGGCCGGTTAGCCGCCGAAATCGCCGCCAATCATCCGCTGGGCGAACGGGTCAAGGTGTTGTGGTTGGCCGACGCCATCCCCACAAATGACAGGCCATTGCGCCACCTGAAATCGGTGGATGATTCGCGTAAAGGCGGGGCGGTCATTTACGGCTGTATGCAGGCGCTGGCTGATGGCGTGGATGCGGTAATTTATACGGATGCGGATAGTTCGGTGCATTTGGGGCAGATTGGGTTGTTGTTACGGCCGTTTCTACAAAACAACAGCCGCGTCGTCCTGGGCAACCGCAAACATCCCGACGCCATTTTGGTCAAACAAGAAGGACGCTGGGGCATCGGCATCAAAGTCCTGCGTCACATGCAGCGCATGATCGGCCAGGCCATCTTCTGCCGTGGCATCCGCGACACACAGGCCGCCTTCAAGCTGTACCAAAGCGACCTGCTGCGCCACATCATCGCCGATCCTACCGTTTTCGACTTTTCCTTCGACACCGATTGGATTTTGGCCGCTATTGCCAAAGGGGAAGCGTTCGAGCAAGCTCCCTTTGCCTTCATTGATTCGGCGGCTGAGTCCGCTTCCATCACCCAGGGGCCGATGACCACCTGGGAGACGCTGCTCAAGGGGCTGACCCAAGCGGTGCGAAAGCATGGCGTGCCCCACAACGAGGCGATGGCCCGCGTTCTGGATGAGGAAATCCACGATTACAGAGACCTTGACCTGCTTATCAACCATTTGCCGCCAGAATTAGAAGACGCGGCAGACAAAGAACTGGGTGATCCGGCCGTTATGTCGCCGCAGGCGATGCAGGCGTGGATACAGCAGAGAAAAAATGAAGGAGCGGGAGCTAGAGGCGGAAGTTAGAAGGGTAAATCCGCCGCATCCTTTTCATCATCGGCATGGATTTCCAGGTCGAATTGATGCTCTTACCCAAGAGATATGGGTTATAATGCCAGTGACAGCCGTTCTGTAACAGGAGCGGTCGAAAAGAGTAAAAAGCCATGAAAAAGCAAATTATTGAAACGATTTTGTCTCATTACCCGCAAACGCAGGCCATTTATTTGTTTGGTTCTTATGCCGCAGGGCAAGAAAGAGCAGATAGCGATGTAGACATTGCCCTGTTGCTGCCGCCAGAGATGGCAAAAAGAGCGGGAAACCTAGCATTGAGTCAACTACACCTCTCCTTGTCAGAGCAGCTAGGTAAAGAGGTGGACTTGATCAATTTGCGCCAGGTTTCCAGCGTGTTCCAAAAAGAAATTATCATGGCAGAGCAGAAGATTTTTTGCGCGGATACGGCTGTTGCTGATGAATTTGAAATGCTGACTCTCTCTTTTTATCAAAAACTAAACGAGGAGAGACGCGAAATTTTGGCAGAGTTTGCCCGCACCGGGAGAGCATACCAGGTATGAATGATATTGTGATCAATAAAATTCAGAGTATTCAGCAATGTGTGGTGCGCGCTCGCCAGGAGTATGAGGCAAACCGGGAAGGATTTGCCACAGATTACACGCGGCAGGATGCTGCCGTACTCAACGTGTTGCGGGCATGTGAACAGGCGATTGATCTGGCGAATCACTTGATCAAAAGTCACAAGATGGGCATACCAACCGCCAGCGCCGACAGTTTTGCCTTATTGCAACGGCAGGGGATTATTGACGACAAGTTACTGCAAAAACTGACGGGAATGGTACACTTTCGAAACATCATCATACATCAATACCAACAAATGAATATCGAGATTGTACGCTCGGTCATCGAGACCGGTTTGGACGATCTGATCCAATTGGGTGATTCTGTGTGGGGATGGCTTGATGCCAGGGATGCCTCATGACCCAATATGAACCGATCATCGGCCTGGAAATCCACGCCGAATTGATGACCAACTCCAAGATGTTTTGCGGCTGCCGGGTGGTGGACAGCGTGGAAGTGCCGCCGAATACGGCCGTCTGCCCTGTCTGTCTCGGTATGCCCGGCATGTTACCCGTCATCAACCGCAAAGCCATCGAATATGCCATGCGGGTGGCGCTGGCGCTCAACTGCCAGATTCAAGCGCACAACCTCTTCGCCCGCAAAA
>JAJRVV010000006.1 GCA_024277135.1 Chloroflexota bacterium
AGTGAAATCCAAGGATGAGGTGCCCGGCAAAATGATGCGTATTCTCTCCGATGTAGTAGGCGGACGCAAATCCGTCCATGCCATGGTTGACGTGATACCGCATGCCGACACCGAACGTTATCGGGTGGAATCTGAAGAGCATATCGCTAATGTTGCCGCCGCTTGGGTCATAGGGCCAACCTGCATAGAGGAGAGCAATGGCACTGACGAACTGACTCTTTTCATTGCTCGCATAGTAACCTGCCAGACGATTCAGCGCCGAGCTGAAATCCGACAGTGAGTTGCGCTCTACCGTGCTTCTGTATACAGTGTTGTGGTTGGCGGATAGATATGCCCAGTCCTGGCTTGTCCAAGTTTGGCTCCCGCTCACAGGCCCGGAATATATCAGTGAATATAAACGGTATTGTCTTTCAGTATCTGGGATTGCACACTGTGGGTCGGACGCGGGGCAATGGTTGGCCCGCCATTCAGATTCCCAGTTCGCATCAAGTGGATCATACCCACTGGGGTCATTGTACTTCAGGGGGACAAAGCCGAAGTAAAGCCCCAATAACGGCAGATTATCCACAGGTTGTACGAATTATACATCCAAATCACCCCTTGTCCGGGCAATGTGTTCGGGTCATACGGCCGATTCGCGCGCCCCAAACGGCCGTATCGCCCCCTCTCCCCACCCATACCCCCCGCTGGGTCATCACCCATCCCCAAATCGGCGTCGTCAGCATCCCCCAGGCGTGGGCTGTGCCCGCTGCCGACCCGCCGCCAGCCTCGCCGCAAACAACCGCCTGGCCCGTCAATGGCCGTATCCTCCTCCATCTGGTTATACTGGTGCATTCTCTCCAATCCCACCCACCAAAGGAGAATGCGTATGCCCACCCCACCCCCTCTCACCCCGCCCCCCTTCCGCTGGCAGAGCCTGTCGCCGGCCCAACGGCAGCAGGTCACCTGCCTGCTGGCTCGTCTGCTCAACCAACACCTGGCCGCCCGGACCGCGGCCAGCCCGACAAAAAAGGAGACCGTCCATGACCTCCCACCCCAAGATCCATGACCGTCACCGGCAGCGCCTGGCCTGCGTCTACATTCGCCAATCCACCCTGCGCCAGGTGGCCCAACACCGCGAATCTCAGGATTTGCAATACCAGCTCGCCGCCCGCGCCCGCACCCTCGGCTGGCCTGACCAGCGTATCCGCATTATAGATGAAGACCTGGGCAAATCCGCCGTCAGCAAACAGGGACGCGCCGGTTTTCAACACCTTTTCACCGATGTGGGCACCGGCAAAGTCGGTCTCCTCCTCGTCACCGACGTTTCCCGTCTGGCCCGCAACTGCGCCGATTGGTATCAACTCCTCGACCTGGCCGCCGCCAATGACACCCTCGTCGCCGACAGCGGCGGCCTGTACGATCCCCGCGCCTACGATGACCGCCTCCTTCTCGGCGTCAAGGGCGCTTTTTCCGAAGCCCAATGGCACATCATGCGCCAACAGATGCAAGCCGCCCGGCTCAACAAGGCCAAACGCGGCGAACTCGTCCTCCGTTTGCCTGTCGGCTATGACCGCTTGCCCAACGGCCGGGTCGTGATGAGCGCCGACGAACAGGTGCAAAGCGTCATCCGCCTCGTCTTTGGCCTTTTTCGCCGCACAGGCAGCGCCCGCGCCGTGCTGCGCCGTCTGCGCAGCGATGGCGTGCAGTTGCCCCGCCAAAGTCGGGACGCTGCCGGCCAGCCGATTGCCATTTGGGACAAACCGGCTTACACTCAAGTGTACCAGATGCTCAAGCTGCCCGCCTACGCCGGGGCCTACGCCTACGGCAAGCGGCAGCGGGAACGTCTGCCCGGTCAGCCAACTGTGCGTTACGGCCGGCGTCTGCCCCCGGAAGAATGGCAGGTATTGCTCCACGATGCCCTGCCCGCCTACATCAGTTGGGAGGAATACGTGAAAAATCAGGAGACCCTGGCGCAAAACTGGCAACTCTCTCGTTTTGCCAGCCCGCAGACTCCACAGCGCAACCTGGGCGACCATGGTCCACCCTCTTCCCCTCCCGGTGCGGTGGGGAAAGGGCGCGCTCTGCTGCAAGGCATCGTCGTCTGCGGTCGCTGCGGGCGGTTGATGCGGGTGCGTTATCGCGACAAGCCCGCCTACGTCTGCGAAGCGGCCAAAGCCCAGTTTGACGAACCCCGCTGTCAATTTTTCCCCTATGCGCACGTAGACCAGGCCGTTGTCGCCGCTTTCCTCGACGCCATCCGGCCAGCGGCTCTGGAAGCGGCCCTGGCCGCCATGGTCGAGATTGAGACGGAGCGACAGGCGCTGGCGCAACAATGGCGCCAGCAACAGGAGCGCGCCCGCTACCAGGCAGAACTGGCCCGCGTCCGCTACGAACAGGTGGACCCGCGCCAGCGTCTCGTCGCCGCCGAACTGGAACGGCGCTGGGAGGCGGCGTTGCAGGAGCAGCAACGTGTACAGACAGAGTGGGAAGAAACGCAGGCGGAACAGTTGCAGCCGCTCTCGGTCGCAGACAAAACACGCATTCGTCAGTTGGCAGAGGATTTGCCCGCGCTCTGGGCCGCCGAAACAACGTCAATGGCTGACCGCAAACGGCTGCTGCGGACGCTGATCGCCGACGTTACATTGAATCGTGAGGCCGAATCCGGCCAAACCGGTATCGCCATCCGCTGGCAAACCGGTGCGGTGACCCGCCTGACGGCCGCACGCCCCCAACCCGGCCATCCTTCCAACCCGCGTCTGCTGGAACGGGTGCAGACCCTGGCCCAGGCAGGGCGCAGCGACGTAGAAATTGCCGCCATCCTGAATGAAGAAGGGATGGTCAGCAGTTGGCACGTGAAGGACGATCCCGCCTACGTGCCCGGACAGCCGGTAACCTATTGGGACAAGGTGCGGGTGCAGCATTTGCGTTACAAGCATCACATCCCGGCCAATCCAGGAGCTGGCGGTTACGTCGCCGCGGCAGAAGCGGCGCAAGCATTGGGCGTTTCCCAGAGCATTTTGCTCGACTGGTTTCGGCGCGGCCTGCTGCCCGGCCGACAGCAGCGTCCTGGTGCGCCGGTCTGGATTCGGTGGGACGAGGGGCTGCGTTACCGGATAAGCGGGGCTGCGCCGCGCAACCTGCCGGACACCATAGAAGGCCAAGCGGAGATGGTTCGGCTGGCTCAAGCGGCAGCGTATTTTGGCCTGTCGTCGGACGAGTTGACGCAGGCGCTCAAGCACGGCCGTTTTCTCACCTGGCGGCTGGAACATGGCAGTCAGTATCGTTGGTATTTGCAAGAAAAAGAGACGGATTCAGCAGAACATGCTGATCATCTACCGAAATGAGGTGTATCATGTGTGCGTCATCGGATTCCCCCGTGCGTACAGGAACCGATTGTAATCCACCACCGCCCCCGCATCGGGCACCACCGTGTCCGGCGACAGGAACGCGCCCAGGGCCGGGTCGTAGTAGCGGGCGTTGTAGTACAGCAACCCCGTGCCGTCGGCCTTCTGCCCGGTGAACGTACGGTCCGTGGAGAGCGCGGCCGGGTTGCCGGGTTGCCGCTGGCGTCCG
>JAJRVV010000067.1 GCA_024277135.1 Chloroflexota bacterium
CAATCGTAGTAGTCGTGGGAGCAACGCCCCACCAGGAAGAACGGGAAAGCCGTTCGTAGGGCGAAGGATTGCAGGCGAGCCGAATCTTGGATAATAAGAGGACACGCGAAATGCGTTTGGCTTAAACCTATCCAGGATGGTCCACAGAAATGTGAAAGCAAGGCTAACCGGAGAGCCGCGTGATGCGGAAACGGTCAAGCGCGGTTCGGAGGGGGGCGGTTGGAAAAGTGCCGGAGCTTAGGCAACGGTAACTCGCTGGCCGCCTACCCTACGGCAGAGGGTCATGCAACTTCGTATCGCACTCCAACGCTTGAATAAGCCGCACGGCTTCGGCCACGCCATCTTCGGCGCGAATTTCTTGGCCCAACGCCGCCGCTTTTTGCCGCATCGTCGGGTCATTGACAGCTTGGTCAATTGCTCGCGCCAATCGTCTGGCTGTGAGTTTCTTGCGGGACACGGCCGTCGGGCCAACCCCCAACCGCGCCACTTGATCCCGCCAGAAATATTGATCGGCAAAGTAGGGAACCAGTACGCTGGGCACACCAGCCCGTAAGCCCGCCGCCGTGGTTCCCGCCCCGCCATGATGGACGACGGCCGTCACCCGGTCAAACAACCAATCGTGCGGCGCCGAATCCACCACATACACCGAATCCGGCATATCATCAGCCCCCAAATTGGCCCAGCCAGAGAGCAAAACGGCCCGTTGACCGGTTTGGGCCAGCGCGTCTAACACCATCTGGCGCAAACCGGCCGGATCATGATCAATCATCGAGCCAAAACCGATGTAAATGGGGTGCGGCTCCTGCGCCAGAAACGCCGCCAAAGCGGGCGGCGGCTGCCAGTCCGGCTGCGCCGGCAAAAACCAGTAACCGGTCACATAAACCGAATCGGGCCAATCCGCCGGCTTAGGAATGACGGAAGGGCTGTAACCATACAGGATGGGATACCCCGATTCTTTCATACTTTTGTACGGGCCAAAGAAGGGCAACGGCCGTAACCCCAACCGCTCCATGCGCCATTTGTTTATCTCTTTGCGAAACGGCAGCCACAACACCTGCTCTCCCATCTGATGGCTCATAAAATTCGCCTGCGCCTGCCCAAATGGCATGGGAGCCATCACCGCGCCCACAGCCGGAAACGCCCGCGTCGGCGTAAACGGCTGCAACATCGCCATCATGGCCGGGACGCCCAACTTTTCCGCAATGTGATACCCGGTCACACCCAACAATGAGTACAGAATGAGATCGCTGCCGTCACAAGCGGCCAGGCTAGTAGTAAACATCTCGTCCAATCGAGATCGGGTCAACGCGGCAAAACTACGCACAAATTTGATGGGATTTTGACCGGCCTGGAGCCATTCTTGACCCTCAGGCGTGTCCAACATCTGGCGCGGATCCCCCGCCAACGGCGCAAACCCCAGGCCATGCGCCGTGATGAACTCCCGAAAAGGTTCATGGGTGGCGATTTGCACTTCGAATCCGGCCGCTTTTAATCCCTGGCCCAAGGGGACATAAGGCTGTACGTCGCCGCGTGAGCCAACGGTGAGGATGGTGATTTTCATGTTAGTGGGTTGGTTCGTTGGTTAGTCAATTGTTCATTGCTCATTGCTCATTGCTCATTGCTCATTGTTCATTGTTCATTGTTCATTGTTCATTGTTCGCTCACCCGCTGTCACGGCCGTATCCAGCCAATTCTCCATCGGAGCCAGCGGACAAACCCATTGATCGTTGTAAGCGCAGGAGGGGTTGTAGGCAAAGTTGAAATCCAGCAGCACGCGCTCCGCGCCCGCGCCCAAATCCGCCCCTTTGATGCCGTCGTACAGGTAACGGCCGCCGCCATAAGTCGTCTGCTTGTTCGTCTGGTCGCGGAAGGGAAGGAACAGGCCGCCGCCGTACCCCTCTACCCAGTACAAATCCAGACTCAACGGCGTATGGCGTACGGTGAAATAGAGGCGGGCGCAGCGAGTGAAGCTGAAATCGCCGTCGGCGGGAAGGGTGACGCGGCAGGTGTGATGGGAGACGGCCGTATCCACCCGCCCTACCACACACCAATCCGGGTCATAGGGGAAATAAACCAGCCCGGAAAAGCGCCGCCGCTGCCCGGCGACCAAAGGCGTTTGCGAATGCGCCCGAAACATCTCATCCCGCCGCTCCCGAAAAGTGCGCCAAGCCATCTCCTGGCTCTGCCGATGCTGGCGGCGCACATCCGCATACAACGCCGCCACCCGCCGCCGCCAATCAGCCAAACTCAACGGACTCTCAGGAACACCCATCCTTCATCCTTCATCCTTCATCCTTCATCCTTCATCCTTCATCCTTCATCCCTCCCCCCTACCACCCCGTCTCCTTAAACTCGCGCACCGCTTTGGGGCCGCTGCGGGCCAGCCCTTGCCAAAAGCCCTCTTCATCTTTGGTACGGTAATCCAGCCGCTGCACATGGAACGGAACCAGCCGCTCCCGGTCGCGCCGCCGGTGTACCACGTCCAGAAAGTAAACCAGCGCATTCTCAATGCTGTTCACATCCGTCCAATCAGATTTATAAACAGGAATACCGGCGCGGTTGATGATCCAGGTCATGTTAGGCATGGAACTGTAGGCGCGATGGCAGGCCCCGTCCAGCGCATCCAGGTAAATAGGGCGGGTGACGCCCAGCACATCGCGCAAATCGCGGGCATGGGCGAATTTCTGCGCCATCGAGGTGAGGTGCGGGTAATTTCCGCCGGGGTGGGCCTCATGGGTATACAAAAAAATAGAGCCGATTTTCTGCCCGGCGTATTTTTCCGCCAGCGCATTCATGGATGGCGCCGCCATCCCACAATACGGTCAGGTGAAACTGCCGAATTCGACCACCGTAAACAAGTTTCGCTGCCAGATGCGGCTGAATAAAGTTTCCGCGCCATCGGCCAACGACCACACCGGGAAATCGGGAGCTTCATGGCCCAACGGCGGGCTTTCATCAAACCGCAGCCACGGCTCGACCAGTTCGGGGATGAATCGGGCGTAGTTGTACCGGATTAATAGGTCGGAATCGGTCATGATGGGGAACCTCGCGCTAAAATGCAGGACGATTTCACAAAATCGCAATACTATAGATGTTAAGAAAAACATTTTGACTGTAGCCGCGGTTTCTTACCGCGATTACGCTCACGCGGTAAGAAACCGCGGCTACAATACCCAAAAACATTATCTGAATGTCTATAGATTATCACGAACAGCAGGTTTTGGCAGGCACGGCCGTATCGTTTTAGTAAC
>JAJRVV010000002.1 GCA_024277135.1 Chloroflexota bacterium
GCTGGTTGCAAACAAAATCCTGGTCTTTGCCAGCCAACATTGCTTACACCCGACCGCGCGGCTTTAGGCGTTGTGAAGGTAATGGTGGATTCGCCAGGTTTTAGTAACTGCGCGCGGCGGGTGAAGCGGGCGTTGGCTGGGCAAGCAAAACATGCAACCAAGTCCAATCAAGTTCAACAGGAGTGAAAAATATGCGAAAAATAATTACCAAATTTTTTAACCGCCAAACATTACCAATGATTTTATTGCTGATAATACTTGTTGTTACTTCTTTTTTTCTGATTCCCGTAACTAACAACAAATTAGTGTCGTCAGCGTGGTGTGGTGTAGGTGGTAGTTACTATATAAAATCGTGGAAATTTTACGAAGACGGATCGTTTCAGTTTGCTAAAACACCTCTAAGTGGACCTGATGTAAGTTGGAGTGAAGCAGGCACATGGGGGTTTGAAGGAAAACAAATAGCAATTAATACCATTGAGCTTAATAACCCACGCAGTTATTATCTTACATTCCAATTACGCCCATTCGGTTGGGGAACAGGACTATGGACTTATAGCCATAATTTGGAACGTGTAGGAGATAGGTCTAGTCTATTCATGCTTAGACCCTGTGAAGAATAATACCAGAATAATACCAGGCAACCTACCTGATAATTCATTTACAGATTGCAATAAAGGTCAAATAAAATGCATTGAACAAAGCAAATTTTTCAAACAAGTTTCATTGTTGTTCTCGTACTATTATCAGTTTTGTCTATCAAAGCCAATTTTGTGGACACCGATTCTCCAGAGATCGAAGCTCTAAATTTTGTCCCAACAGAAAGCGAAGCGTTCAATTTCAAGATTTGGTTATCCAATTACAACTACTCTAATCCGGCAACATCGCTGATTGTAAACAGCGACGGTACGATTACACAAACAAATCTTGGCTCAGGAAGCATTCGCGCTAACACAGCTTCGCTCAGTAATAGCAATACGGCCTACTATCTGACCACAACCAAGGAAGTGTGGAAAACAACGGACGGCGGGAATTCCTTTCAGCAGTTAACCAGTTTTCCTGCCCCCTCTCAAGGCACAGCGACAGATATTTTCACATCATCTTATGATCCCAGCCACGTTTGGGTTGTCATAAATAATGGCGATATGAGCGCCCAGTGTAATGATAGTTCAGCCTGGGTGCGTGTATATCGGTCATTCAATGGCGGGCAAACCTGGACTTATAGTGAAGTGGTTGATCCCAATGATTATTGCCTGCGTGAGGTATATCGAGGCGATGCTTATGGCAATGTTGTTTATATTGGCGGTCGTGGCCAGGGCGTTGGCGGCCATTGGGATGGCGTTATCTATGTCTCGAATGACGGCGGTATAACGTGGCAGAGAGATTGGAGTCACAATGAATTGACTGGGCCGAATGCATCTTCTGCCATTTCCTCGTTTGCAACACCAGAGTTGGGAAGTAGCGCTGGTGAGGTTTGGTATGCTACGGTTGAACGACGCAGTATTACATTCCCATCAGCATATCCATCCTTGCGGGGTATTCTCAGGAAACAAGGCGGGGAGTGGAGCTATAAGGAGATTGCAGGTTGTGCAGGTTGTTTTTCTGGCAACGACAGGGTGGAAGTTGTAGATATAGCCGTAGATACCTGGGATCCTAACCTGGTCATGGTTCTAGTGGAAGGACATAGTCTCTATCGTTCTGCAACAGGAGGCGATAGCTGGACACGTATCTTGGCCGATACGACAGTGGACAATGCCTGGCGTATCGAACCCGATCCTACTATGAGCGGTCATTTCTGGTTGGCTGGCAAAATAAAACGAAAAACGTAACGTTTTGCTCGCAAGGCTTTTCGTTTTACGTTTTTCGCCCATAATTGGGGGCATGAACTACTCAGTTACCGACAAACCCCAATTTTCAATTTCTGATGCCGCCCAACTGGCCGCCGATTTGTACGGCCTCCGCGTCCAGGCGACTCCGCTGCCCGGCGAGCGGGACCAAAACTTCCGCCTGCGCGCCGCCGATGGCGAGTACGTCCTCAAAATCGCCAACCCTGCCGAAGACCCGGCCATCCTGGAACTGCAAACGGCCGTCCTCACCCACCTCTCCCACTCTCCCATGCGCCGCTCATTTCCCCAGGTGGTGATGACGAGAGACGGCCGTACCCTATCCACCATCACCCGCAACGGCCAAACCTACCGGGTGCGGCTGCTCACCTTCCTGCCCGGCGTACCTTTGGCCGAAAATCAGCCCCATTCGGACGCGCTGCTCCGGGACTTAGGCCGCTTTTTGGGCCGGATGACCCATGCTCTGGCCGGGTTCCGCCATCCCGCCGCCCGCCGGAAATTTCGCTGGGATTTGCAGCAGGCGGGGGACACCATCTGCCAGTTTCGGGGGCAGGTGGCGGATGGGGCGAAGCGGGAGCTGCTGGATCATTACCTCGATTTGTATGAGACGGCCGTCGCCCCTCACTTCCCTCGTCTGCGTACCAGCGTTCTGCAAAATGACGCCAACGATCACAACGTGCTGGTGCGGGACGGCCGGGTGAGCGGTTTGATTGATTGGGGCGACATCGTCGAATCCGCCACCGTGGGCGAGGTCGCCATCGCCGCCGCCTACGCCCTGCTGGATAAACCCGACCCGCTGGCCGCTGCCGCTCAAGTCATCGCCGGGTTCCACGCCGTTTTCCCCCTCACTGATTTGGAGATGCGGTTGCTTTTTCCGCTCATCTGCGCCCGGCTGGCGGTCAGCGTTGCCGTCTCCGCCGCCCAGCAAAAGCTGGCCCCGGATGATGTCTACCTGGTCGTCAGCGAAAAACCGGCCTGGGCCGCGCTGTCCCATTTTCGCCAGACCAGATTGCAGCGGGCCAACATCGTCATTCGCCACGCCTGCGGCCTTGCCCCCTGCCGCGCGCCCGGCCTGCTCATCCCCCGCCCCGATCCATCGCTGGTCGCCGACCCGTTGCCGTCGCCGGAGATCGCGCGCCGCCGCCGGGCGCATCTCAACCCGTCGTTGAGCCTTTCTTACGATGAGCCGCTCAAAATTGTGCGCGGGCAGGGGGCGTATTTGTTTGATGAGGCGGGACGGCCGTACCTGGATTGCGTGAACAACGTTTGCCATGTGGGACACAGCCATCCCCATGTGGCGCGGGCGTTGGCGCGGCAGGCGGCCCTCCTCAACACCAACACCCGCTACCTGCACGATAACATCGTTCGCTACGCCCAACGGCTGGCGGCGACGCTGCCCGATCCGCTTACCGTCTGTTTCTTCGTCAACTCCGGCAGCGAGGCTAACGACCTGGCGTTGCGGCTGGCGTGGACGCACACCGGGCGGCGGGACGTCATTGTGCTGGACGGGGCGTATCACGGCAATTTGTCCAGCCTCATCGCTATCAGCCCCTACAAATTCAACGGTCGCGGCGGGGCGGGCAAACCGGCGCACACCCACGTCGCTCCTATGCCCGATCCGTATCGCCATCCCGGCGTCGCCGGGGCGGAAGTGGCGCGGCTGGTGGATGGGTTGGTGGCGGGCGGGCGTGCCCCGGCCGCTTTCATCGCCGAATCATTGCTGGGCTGCGGCGGGCAGGTGGTGTTGCCGGAGGGGTATCTGGCGAGAGCCTACCGCGCCGTCCGCGCCGTGGGCGGCCTCTGCATTGCCGACGAGGTGCAGGTGGGCCTGGGCCGGGTGGGGAAACATTTCTGGGGTTTCCAGTTGCAAGGGGTGACGCCGGACATCGTGACGATGGGCAAACCTATCGGCAACGGCCACCCGCTGGCGGCGGTGGTGACGACGCCAGAGATCGCGGCCTCGTTTGCCAATGGCATGGAGTATTTCAATACGTTTGGCGGCAATCCGGTCTCTTGCGCGGTGGGGACGGCCGTGCTGGATGTGATTGAGCGGGAGGGGTTGCAGGAAAATGCGCGAAAGGTGGGGGCGTATCTGCTGGCCGGGCTGGAACGGTTGCAAGGGAAACACCGGCTCATCGGCGACGGGCGCGGCGCGGGGTTGTTCATCGGCATCGAATTGGTGCGGGACCGGCGCACCCTGGAACCGGCGGCGGCAGAGGCGGCCGTTGTCGTCAACCGGATGAAGGGGCGGGGCGTTTTGCTGAGTACGGATGGCCCGTGGCACAATGTGATTAAAATCAAGCCGCCGTTGGTGTTTACGGCCGTGGACGCCGATTTTCTCTTATCAAACCTGGATGTGGTTTTATCGGAAAGTGAGAAGTAATAACGTTTGCTTGAGCGGCGGGCGGGTTGAGAGACTACGTTCGAATTCACCAAATACTTGAAAAGCCCCGATCTCGCCGTAGGGTAGGCGGCCAGCGAGTTACCGTTGCCTAAGCTCCGGCACTTTTCCAACCGCCCCCCTCCGAACCGCGCTTGACCGTTTCCACATCACGCGGCTCTCCGGTTAGCCTTACTTTCACATTTCTGTGGACCATCCTGGATAGGTTTAAGCCAAACGCATTTCGCGTGTCCTCTTATTATCCAAGATTCGGCTCGCCTGCAATCCTTTGCCCTACGAACGGCTTTCCCGTTCTTCCTGGTGGGGCGTTGCTCCCACGACTACTACGATTGCTCCGTGACCCTATGGGTCTCCCCACTTAGGCCATCCCGTGTTCCGTGCGAGAAGTACACCCTTCGACACTGCTCAAGGCAGGCCGTTTTAGACCAACTTAGATACGCTGTTCGTCGCCTTACCGCCATTCATTATGGCGTGGCCTCATGGGGTGTCGTTTCAGGAACCGGACGGTCATTCTCTTATCCATGAGGTACAGGTTTCAGCCAGTTTTCCTGTAGACGGTGCAAGGCATCCCTGGCGACTAGCGTTCAGGCAGTTTAGCTTTTACCTTATCGGTCAGCCGTTGCGAGGTCGTCTTGGTAGTTTCTGGCCTGCCTCAACCCGCTTTATTGAGGATGCTCTGTTCATGTTCCGGTTTCCCTTCACGCTAACCTCATTCGACTTGTAGGTCTTATTGATATCTCCCTACAGCCTTCTTTGAAGGCAATGCTTCTCGCCGTTTCACGGCGCACCGTCCGCTCCAAGCGTTGTTAGCTTGACTGGGGATATGCTCTTTGAGGTGAGGTACACATGAGTAAACGATTTAGAAAACTAGCTTATTCTTTGTATGAGTGCAAATATCATGCCGTTTTTTGTCCAAAGTATCGGTATCGGATTCTCAAAGATGAAGGAGCGAGCTATGTTGAACAGGAAATATATCGGTTATGTTTGCAAAGAGATGGCGTTGAAGTCATCGAATTGAATGTGCAGTTAGATCATGTCCATCTGGTGATGTGGATACCGCTCAAATATGCTGTATCCAATGTGATGGGCTTTCTGAAAGGAAAGATAGCCATCAAAATCTTCAGACGGTTTCCACACGTGGGACGTAAGTATTGGGGGCGACACTTTTGGTCGCGAGGATACTGCGTAAGCACAGTGGGAATTGATGAAGAGCATATTCGTCAGTATGTAAGCAAGAGAAGCAGGAAAAGCAACTCGAAGCCATACAAGGCAAGTTGTTCGATTAAGTAGCAGAGAGGCCGCACCTTCTAGGTGCAATACTACAAGCCACCACCTCTGGTGGTGATATTTGACTTGCCGTATAGCATCCGAACAACGGCCGTAGCTGGCAACATCCCCCAATTCTCGTAAAATCAGCCCCCTATGACCGAAAAACGCATCCTGGCCCTTCTCCTGGGGCTGTTTATCCTCCTGGGCATAACCTACGCCCTGGTCACGCCCGTCTTTGAAGCGTCTGACGAACTATGGCATTACCCCATGGTGCGTCATCTGGCCGACGGCAACCCGCTGCCGGTGCAAGTGTTCGACCCGGCCCAGGCCGGCCCCTGGAATCAGGAAGCCAGCCAGCCGCCGCTCTACTACTACCTGGGCGCGGCCCTCACCTTCTGGATTGACACGGCCGATATGGAAACAGTCCGCCAGCTCAACCCCCACGTGGACAGCGGCCTCATCACCGCCGATGGCAATATCAACCTGACCGTTCACGACCCATCGGCCAATCCGTGGCAAGGAACATTGCTGGCAGTGCGTATTATCCGCCTCTTTTCCGTGCTGCTGGGCGCGGCCACCGTTTATCTGACCTACCGCATCGGCAAAGAAGCGTTCCCCAACCGCCCCGAAATCGCCCTGGGCGCGGCCGGCGTCAACGCCTTCATGCCCATGTTTCTCTTCATCTCCGGCTCCGTCAACAACGATAATCTAGCCATCCCCCTGGCCTCCCTCGCCCTCCTGCTGATGATCCGCCAAATCAAACGCGCCCTATTCACAATTCACAATTCACAATTCACAATTCATTATTTTCTCCTCGGCGCCACCATCGGTCTGGCCTTGCTCACAAAAGAAGGCACATTCGGCCTGCTGCCGCTGGCATGGGGCACGGCGTTTGTAGCGGCGTATCGCCAACAATCAACAATCAACAATCAACAATCAATGGATAACAATTGGTTGTTGCTGAAGGCGTTTGCGCGTTCCTGGCTCGGTTTTGGTGTGACGCTGGTTCCGGCGCTGCTGATTGCCGGGTGGTGGTATTGGCGCAACGTCCAGTTGTATGGCGACTTCTTGGGCTGGAATGCGTTCATCGCCGTCCTCGGTTCCCGCTCCCAACCGGCGTCGTTGGCCCAATTGTGGGACGAACGGGTCGGCTTTCTCATGTCCTATTGGGGGTTGTTCGGCGGCGTCAACGTGCCCATGTGGCGCTGGATTTATGCGTTGTTGAATGGGGTGTTGTTGGCGGGCGTCGTTGGGTTTGTTGTTTTTGTGGCGCAGGAGATTAGAGACTGGAGATTGGAGACTAGTAGCAAAATCCAGTCTCCAATCTCCAGTCTCATTGAATTTATCGCTGACCGCTTTCCGCTCACCGTTTCCCTCCTCTTTTCTGGGGCGGTGGTAGTTGGGTTGGTGCGATGGGCGACAACGACGTGGTCTTCGCAGGGGCGGTTGGTGTTTACGGCCGTCTCCACCCTCAACCTCCTGCTCATCACCGGACTGGTCGGCTGGCTGCCGCCCAAACCGGCCCGCCGCATCGTGGCCGGATTGGTTAGCTTTCTATTTTTACTGTCGGCGATGGCCCCCTGGCTGTGGATTCGGCCCGCGTATCAGCCGGAAACGTACCAACAGCGGGCATATGCACCGATGGGCTACCGCGCCGACTTTGGCGGCAACATGCGGCTGACCGGCTACGCCATCCTGCCGCCCGATTTGTCCACCGTCACCGTCCGTCCTGGCGATGCGGTGGACGTGGTGTTGGAATGGGAAGCGCTGCAACCGATGGCGCGGAATTGGAGCGTCTTTGTTCACCTGATTGATCCGGTGTTGGGCGTGCCCATCGCCCAGCGGGATATGTATCCGGGGCAAGGGCTGCGCCCCACAACCTTCTTGCGGCCGGGGGAGAAGCTGAGAAATTTTTACCGCCTGACTGTGCCGGAAACGGCCGTCGCTCCCGCCAATCTACTCCTCTCTGTGGGGCTGTACGATTTTGCCGCCGACGAGCGATTGAAAACTGAAACCGGAGAAGAAACGGCCGTCCTAACTACGCTGGAACTAATCGCCGAGCCGGGCCAGCTGCCCAATCCTACCCTGATCAATTTTGGCGATAAAATAGAGTTGGTCGGCTTTGAAATTGCGCCGCGCCGGGTAACGCCGGGCCAGACGGTGGAATTGACGTTGTACTGGCGCGGCCGTCCCGGTCTGGATGCCGACTACACCTTTTTTGCCCAGGTGGTGGCCGAGGATACCACCCGTTGGGCCGCCTTTGATTTGGCTCCGCCGCAAGGAACCGGCCGTTGGCGGCAGGGCGAATTGCAAACGACGACTTTACCGTTGGCCGTCAACCCGGACACGCCGCCGCAGGTGTACCCGCTCATCATCGGCGCGTACACGCGCACGGTGGATGGCGGCTTTCAACGGCTGCAATTGGTGTCGGCGGACGGCCGTATCACCCAGGAAGACTATTTAGAATTGACGAAGATTCGAATTGATCAATAATGAACAATGAGCAATGAACAATGAACAATGAACAATGAGTAATGAACAATGAGTAATGAACAATGAACAATGAGTAATGAACAATGAGTAATGAACAATGAGTAATGAACAATGAGTAATGAACAATGAGTAATGAACAATGAGCAATGAGCAATGAGCAATGAGCAATGAGCAATGAGCAATTAACAATGAGCAATGAACAATGAACAATGAACAATGAGCAATGAACAATGAACAATGAGTAATGAACAATGAGTAATGAACAATGAGTAATGTTTCTTCTGCTAACCGACCAGGCGACCAACCAATCAACCGCCTTGATTCCCCCTGGGCTTTGGGAATTATGCTGGGAGTGACGGCCGTCACCGGCGGCGTGGTGTTGGCGTTTGGCGGCCCATTGGCGGCGTTGGCGATTCTAATGGCGGGCGCGGCCGCCTTCGTCGTCTTGCGCGACATCGAAATTGGCTTTTGGGGCGTGATCGGCGTCGTCTGTCTGCTCCCCTTCGCCACCCTGCCGGTGGACATCGGCCTGACGCCCACCTTTCTCGATCTGGCGTTGGGCGCGGTGGTCGGCATTTGGGCGCTGGGCATCGTCACCGGCCAGCAGCGCACCGTCATCACCGCGCCGATCACCGTGCCGCTGCTGCTGTTCATCCTCATCGCCATCTTTTCCTTCATTTTTGGTCTGAGCAACGGCCCGCTCACCTCCAGCCTCATCCGCCGCTTCGCCGAGATCATTCTCAGCCTGGCGTTTGTGCTGGTGATTGTGGATTACTGCCGCACCTGGGAACGGCTGGAGCGGCTGGTCAAGGTGGTTTTGCTGGCGGGAGCCGGGGCTGCGGCGCTGGCCATCGGCCTCTGGCTGCTGCCGGATGAGACGGCCAACGACATCCTCAACATGCTGACGCGATTGGGCTACCCCGGCGGCTGGGTGATTCGCTACATCGAGGAGAACCCGGCGCTGGCGGAGCGGGCCATCGGCACGGCCGTAGACCCCAACGTGCTAGGCGGCTTGCTGTTGATGATTGGCGCGTTGGCCGGGCCGCAAATAGTGGCGCGACGGTCGTTGTTCCCCCGTTGGTTGACCTGGACGATTACCGGGTTGGTCTTCATCGCCATCATCCTTACCTTTTCGCGGGGGGCGATGCTGGGATTGGCGGCCGGGTTGGGTTTTGTGGCGTTGGCCCGCTATCGTCGTTTGCTGCCGACTATGCTGATTACGGCCGTGCTGCTCCTCTTCCTGCCCATCATGCAAGAGTACATCACCCGGTTTATCGAGGGGTTCCAGGGGCAGGATTTAGCCACTCAGATGCGGTTTGGCGAATACAAAGACGCGCTCATCCTCATCCAGCGGTATCCCATTTTTGGCGTGGGCTTCGCCGGCGCGCCGGATGTGGATATTTATTTGGGCGTGGCCAACGTGTATCTGACGATGGCCCAGATGATGGGCGTGATTGGTTTGCTCGCCTTTTTAGTGGTGATAGGGGCGCTGTTAGGGCAGGCGTTTTTGTACCGGCACATCTTCAAAGCCAGCGAACGGATGGACCCGGTGTGGCTGGGTTTGCACGCGGCCGTCATCGGCGGCTTGGCGGTGGGTATGTTCGACCGTTACCTGTTCAGCCTTGATTTTCAACATGCGGTGACGGGATTCTGGCTGTTTGTGGGCCTGGCGGTGGCGTCTACCCGGTTGGGGCGGCTGGCGACAGAAACGATGTTTGCCGAGATTGAACCAATCTAACAATTCAAATCCGCAATGTAAAGCTGCTTGGCCGCTTCCTGGCCATCGCCGGAGATCACTTTGCCCCAGCTAATGACTAATGGTCCGTTGAGGTTGTTTACCTCAAAACCAAACCCCTCGTTGGCAAGCGGCCCGGCGACGATTTCTTCCTCATAGTAGTAGGTGTAATTGCCATCGCCCCCCTGACCACGCATGTAGACGGTGTGGTAGGCGATGCCGGCCTCGCACCGCTTCTCGCCAACCGGATAAAAATCCAGGGATAGCTGCGGACAACCGCCGTCACAACTGCTCGTTGGGATAGGGGTGGAGAAGGGGTTGACGGCCGTCACCGAGTTAATAGCCGGCAGTTCCTCAAATTCACCCATCCACTCATAACGGGGACCATAAGTGTACCCTTCGGTATTCTCAAACCGGACATAGAGCCATAACCCTGTGTCTGCTCGACCTAGAACCGTTACCTGTTTACCCATGCCGACGATGGCCAGTTCGGGGGAATCGGCGTCGGGCAAGGCAAAGATGCTGGAGGAGAGCAGCGCCATGGCCGTTGAGCTATCAGCCGCCTGTTCCGTTTCCGTGATGATGGGGGTGGTCGTCAGCGTGGGCGGCGGGGTGGCGGTCGGCGTCATGGTGGGCGGCATGGCTGTTGCCGAGGGCGGCGGCGTGTTTGTGGGTGAAGGCAGGGGCGCTTGGCTGGGTATGGCCGTTGGCGCAGACGTGGGCGTGGCCGGGGTGGAGGCGGCCAGGACGGTCAGCGGCTTGTCCTCCCTATTCAACATCATCCCGGCCCCGATGAAGACGAAAAAAATAAATAATAAAGCGGCAACCTGTGCCAGGGACGGCCGTTTCTGCGCGAACCAGATGCGGATAGAATGAGACAATTGTTTGTTAGACGGCCGTCGGGGTGAACGAAAAGCGCCGGTGGTGAACCGGGTTCTCACCTTAGCCAAAGTGTCCGCCATCTCGGCCGCCGTTTGATACCGCTTTTCCCGCTCTTTGGCCATAGCGCGGGCGATGATGGGCTGGCAGCTGGCGGGCAAGTTGGGCTGGGTGTCCAAAATGCGGGGCACTGGCTCCATCACATGCTTCAACGCCACTCCAATGGGCGTGTCAGTTTGGTAAGGATGTTCGCCGGAGAGCATTTGGTATAACAACACGCCCAGGGTATAGATGTCGGAACGGCCGTCCAGCGCCACGTTTCCCTGCAACTGTTCCGGACTCATGTAGGCGGGTGTGCCTACAGCGCCGCCGGTATCCGTCAACTGCGTGTAGTCGCCAGTTGGTTTGGCCGTGCCAAAGTCAGAAATGAATGGCTCATCCCGTTGGTCAAACAGGATATTGCCCGGTTTCAAATCTCGATGGATGATCCCGCGCGTGTGGATTTCATCGAGCGTGCGCGCGATTTTTTCAATAATCTGAAATGCTTCGCCGACGGCCAGCGGCCCCCGTTTCAGCCGCTCACTCAACGATCCGCCTATCATGTAGCGCATGACCAGATAGGGTTGACTATCATATTCGCCAAAATCATACACCGGCACAATGGCGGGATGATCCAGCATCGCTACGATTTTGGCCTCGCGCTCAAATCGCTGGCGAAAAGTGGGTTGGTGCAGGAGTTCGTGGGGCAGCAGTTTGATGGCAACGTCCCGCTCAAACAGGGGATCATGCGCCAAGTAGACGGTAGACATACCGCCCCTGCCTAGCTCAAATTTGATGCGGTAACGACCTATGGTTTTAGGTAGCATCTTAAAGTTGATTATAAAATCACAGGGGGGAAGGACAACCTGTTTTTTGCGCCTTATTCACGCTGGGGGATGGTACGATCGTACCAGGTCAGGTCGTACTTTTTAACAAATTTGGCGGCTTTGCTATAATGTGCCCATGTTGACTGTCTTAGACATGCAAGGTTTCCACTAGAGGAGCGCGCCCAAGACGCGCTAAAACTTCGCAGGTCTCCGGAAAATGGAGGGGTTATGCGGAAAGTTATATTTGTTTTGACACTGTTTGCGCTCATTTTTGTTGTGGGGTGTTCGTCAGGCGGAGGCGCTGCGCCAACGGCCGTGCCCACCGCCGACAGCGCCGACAACGCCGACAGCGCCGGCAGCGCCGACTCCCCCCGCGAAGCCGCGCCCTTGTCGCCTGGTTTGCCGCCAACCTGGACGCCGGCGCCGCTCAACAGCGGCGTCCATTTGCCGGGCGACTCCCCTGCTCAACCGGCCGCGCCAGGAACGCCGCCGCCACTGATAGATGTGGACACCAGTGATTGGCCTCGTTACCAGGTGCAGCGGGGGGACACATTGGCCGAAATCGCCCAGGAATTTGGGGTTACGGTGTCAGCCATTGCCGAGGCCAACGGCATTACCAACATTGATGTGATTGAAGTCGGCGCGATTTTGCTCATTCCGCCTGGTGGATAAACGCCAGCCAACCAGCTTCTTTGAAACAAAAAAGCCCGCGTTCAAGCGGGCTTTTATTTTTAGCTTTGGCAGAAACCTTGCAGGTCTTGTTATACCGGCATAGCGTTTTCTGTGGCGGTTTCTTTTTGGCGGAGGGTGATTTCGGCTTCCTCTCCCTCATGTTCAGCTTCCAGGTCAATGATCACCACATCCCCTTTGCTAAAATCGCCAGCCAACACACAATCTGAGAGACGGTCTTCCACTTCGCGCTGGATCAATCGGCGTAACGGCCGTGCGCCAAACTCGGCGTCATACCCATGTTCCGCCAACCAATCCTTGGCCGCATCCGTCGCTTCCAGATGAATTTCGTAATCCACCAGCCGCTCGTTCACCTCGGATATGATGATTTCCACAATTTGGCGAATGTCCTCTTTAGACAACATGCGGAACACCACGATGCTGTCCACCCGGTTGACAAACTCAGGCCGGAACTGTTTCTTGAGCTGCTCCATCAAGGTCTTCTGCATTTCAGCATATTGCGCCTCTGCCTCGACCTTTTCGTCTCGTTGGAAAGCAAAGCCCAGGTTCGGGCCGTGCTTGATGGTTTCCGCGCCCACATTCGACGTCATGATGATGATGGCGTTGCGGAAATCTACTTTGTGCCCTTTGGCGTCCGAAAGCTGCCCCTCTTCCATGATTTGCAGCAGGATGTTGAACGCATCAGGATGCGCTTTCTCGATTTCATCAAACACCACGATAGAGTAGGGGCGGCGGCGGACGGCCTCCGTCAATTGCCCAGCATCTTCGTAGCCGACATATCCCGGCGGCGAACCCACCAGTCGGGCGACGCTGTGCCGTTCCATGAATTCAGACATGTCCAATTGAATTAGCGCATCTTCACTGCCAAACAATATGTGGGCCAGCGCCTTCGTCAGTTCAGTCTTGCCCACGCCGGTTGGCCCCAGGAAGATGAATGAACCAATCGGACGGCGCGGATCCTTGAGTCCGGCCCGCGCCCGGCGAACCGCTTTGGAAATGCCTTCAATGGCTTCTTTTTGACCTACAATATATTCAGCCAGATTCTCTTCCATTTGCAGCAATCGAGCTGATTCTTCCTGAGTGAATTGGTAAACCGGGATACCCGTCCACATGGAGAGTACTTCGGCGATGTCTTCGGCCGTCACGCTGATGCTTGCATCTGGTTCAGAATGTCCAACCCGCATTTGATCCAGGCGGCGTTGAATCTCTTTTTCTTGATTCCGCAAGCGATCCACGTCTTCTTGATGCCCTTCTTCTGCGGCCAAAACGCGCTGATCGCGGATATCGCGCAGTTCGTTGTAGGCTTCCCGAATGTCGGCGGGCTGGGGCACGCGGTACATGCGGACACGAGAGGCGCTTTCATCAATCAGATCAATGGCTTTATCGGGTAGGAACCGTTCCGTCACATAGCGGGTGGATAAATTCACGGCCGCTTCAATGGCTTCTTCGGTGATGAACAGGTTATGATGCTTTTCGTAGGCGCCTTTGATGCCATGCAAGATACTGATGGCTTCTTCCGGGGAGGGTTCATCAACATGAATGGGCTGGAAACGGCGTTCCAGGGCGGCGTCGCTCTCAATATGTTTGCGGTACTCGTCCAGGGTGGTGGCGCCAATGGTCTGGAGTTCACCACGGGCCAGCGCCGGTTTTAGGATATTGGCCGCGTCTACGGAACTGCCGGCCGACCCAGCGCCGACGAGCATGTGGACTTCGTCAATGAACAGGATGGAATTACTGGATTTCAGCTCTTCGATGACGCGCTTGAGCCGCTCTTCGAACTGGCCTCGGTACATGGTTCCAGCCACCAGACTGCCCACGTCGAGTTGGAGGACGCGCTTGCTGTGCAGGATTTCGGGCACACGGCCGTCAATAATTCGTTGCGCTAACCCTTCCACAATCGCCGTCTTACCCACCCCAGGTTCCCCAATTAAAGCGGGATTATTCTTCGTCCGTCTGGCTAAAATTTGAATAACGCGCTCAATCTCAGGTTGGCGGCCAATAACAGGATCCAATTTGTTTTCATCGGCCAGCGCCGTCAAGTCCGTCGCCAACTGGTCAACCATTGGCGTCTTGCTTTTCTCTCGTTTGCCGGAACGCCGTCGTGAGGAGACCGGCTTCTTGGAACCTACTGGGCTTTCCTGAAGCATCCGTTTCGTTTGGCGGCGGATTTGCTCCATGCTAATGCCGAATTTGCGTAAAACATCAATCGCCAGCCCTTCATTTTGCCGGGCAAGCCCCAACAACAGATGTTCTGTGCTGATGTAATGTTGGCCCATGCGGCGAGCTTCTTCCACAGCCAGTTCCAGCACTCGTTTGGTGCTGGGGGACAGCTCAATTTTCGTGAATGGCGTGCGTGTGCCGGGGCCGCCGGATAGTCGCTCGACCATCGCTTGCACGCGAACCACATCAAGGCCCAACTCACGCAAAACACGTCCAGCCACGCCGCCTTCTTCGCGCAGCAAGCCAATCAAGACATGCTCGCTGCCAATGTAGCTGTGGTTTAATCGCTCTGCCTCTTCCTGGGCCAGACTTAAGACGCGGCGAGCGCGCTGTGTAAATCGTTCCCAATTCTTTGAATTCACTAGTTTTTACCTCAGGTTCCCCTGAAAAGCGCGCTTAATTAGCCGTCTCAAACTGGGACATGATCTCCACATCAGCTTCGAGGTATTGGTCAGAATGTACTTTTTTCAAGCTTAGGCCAAGTTGACGCTGTTCAGGGTCAATGCGGATGATTCGGGCAGTGACCGAATCGCCCGGCTTGACGATCTCGCGGGGATGAGCAACATGCTCCTCCGCCATTTCGGATATATGGACTAATCCAACTAGTTCATGCTCGTCGTTCAGTTGGGCAAATGCGCCAAACTTCGTCAGTTTGGTGACGGTTGCTTCAACCAGTTGTCCTTCCCGATAGTACTCATTGATAAGCGTCCACGGGTCGGGCTGAAGTCGTTTGAGACTGAGAGCCAAACGCTGTTTTTCTATATCAATGTTGAGCACATACACTTCTACTGAGTCGCCAACTTTTAATATATCTGCCGGTTTGTTTATCCGTTTCCAGCTTAATTCGGACAAATGTACCAGCCCTTCTATGCCGCCGATATCTACAAAAGCCCCAAAATCTGCTAGATTGACGACACGACCTTGACGCACATCCCCTTTGTTTAGTTCTGCCAGGATTTTTTCTCTTTGAGCCTGCCTGATTTCTTGTTGAGCGGCTCTCTCGGATAAGATTAAACGATTTCGCTTACGGTCTACCTCAAGTACTTTGGCGGTGATGATTTTACCCTGGAGGCTTTTGAATTGCGGTGTTGGGTCTTCGCCGCGCCGGGTCTGATGATTGCGGGCTAGTTGGGAGTTGGGGATGAAGGCTTGGATGAAGCCCAACTGAGTGAGGATACCACCCCGGTTAAACCCAACCACTCTGCTTTGGCAAACTTCCTGATTATCCAGAAGCCGGGTTGCCTCTTCCCAATCCTTTTCCTCGACGGCTTTGGTATAGGAAAGGATCAAGTTCCCATTATTATCTTCCGGATCCATGATACAAACTTTGACCTCGTTGCCGACGGCCAATTGTTGCAGGCTGTCTTTGCTCAAAACATCTATTTCTTGAGCAGTAATCAAGCCTTCGGATTTTGCGCCTATATCAACTAATATCTCACTGTTACGGTGACTGACAACCTGACCGGTGCGAATTTCTCCAACCGTAGGTAAATTCAAATCTTCCGCTAATAAAAAGTCCATGGGGTGACTGGTATGTTCACCGATATTCTCAGGGTTTTGCTCTGCCAAATTTTTCCTCTCTATCTGCGCTCTTTGGCGCGGTTTTTTCCTGATTATACTGAGTTTAGGGACAATGGCAACGAGAAGGCATCCGATTTCTCCTTGACGGGCACGCTAATATCATGAGCGGCAAGAAATCGGATGTCTTGTGAGTTATTGGTTTTGCTTTTTCTAGTTTTGCCGCCGTTGCACGGCCGTCACCAACACACCCACTCCCAATAAAATGCCGCCGATGATAAGCAGTAGGTTGGAACCGCGGTTTGGGGGCGGATCGGTGTCTAGGGGGGCCGCCGTTGGTGGGGCGGCCGTTGGCCCCGGCGCACTGGTGATGTCAACGGTTGTTGCGGCGGGGGCGTTGGGCGTGGCTGATGGCGGGTCGGCGGGGTCGGGCACGGCCGTCCCGGACGACTCGATTGTTTTTCCCGGAGCGGGCTCAGCGGCGTCAGGTGTAGCCGAAGCGGATGCTGGCGATGGGGTGACGCTCCCTTCGCCCAGTTCTGGCTCTGACGTGTTGGTGAGGTCGTCTGAAGTGGTGGTTGGCGTCGGTGTAGACGAAACGGCCGTTGTCGTCGCCGTCGTCGTCACTCCGGGTCGTGGCGTGGCGGTGTTGGTTGGTGTGGCGGAGGCGTTTGGCGGCGGGGTGTCCGAGGGGGGCGCGGCCGTTGGGTTATTCGACGGCGTGTTCGTTGGTTCAATGGTGGGGAAGGGCGTGTTCGTAGGCGCATTGGGATCCACCGTTGGCGTTTTGGTGGGGATAGTTTGAGAAAATGCGCTGGGCAGCGGTTGCGCGCGCTGCTGCGCTTTGATAGGCAGGTAAATCAAAAGCGAGAGAATGATGACGATTGACAGCTTGATTTTTGGCGACATATCTCTTTTTATCCTGGCTCTTCAGGATTTCAGACATTTCCCAAAAGCCTTTACTTTTGTTGATAAGTGAGTGAAATAACTGTATCTGTTTTCAGATCAAACGCAAAATAGAGTTGAACTCCTTCAACCCGGGTTGGTGCGGGTGTGGCCTGACGCAGCATGGCTCCAGGAGGAAGAGAAATTGTGATGGTATATGGTTCTGTGGCCTGTCCCGCTTGCTTGACCAGCGTCAGTTGATAGGTGAACGTCCCATCAACGGCCGTCGCCACCACCGGCAACTGATATTGGAAGCGGCTGGTTTTGGTTGCCGCCTGGGGCACGACAAAATAATTGGCGAATGTGGAGAGATCGGGACGTTCGTCCAGGGACACGGCCGTGCCCGGCCATGTTTTGCCGCTGATCAAGCTCTCGCCTAAAATGGGATGTCTGCTCGCTGTCAGCAGTTCGCTGCCAGCGGGGGCGTACACGCGCGCGTAATTCCAAAAACATTTATTGGCTCCATCCAGATAAGTAACCCCTTCCCGGTAGTAGGACAAATCCTGTACACAACGGCCGTCCCCTGGCGGGCCGGTATGAGTGTAGGCGAGCGTGAGCGTGGCTGCGGCCGTGCCATCCGCTTGCAGATTCACCTGGTAATCCACCGTCCGCTCCACAAAAAAGTTGGCTTTACTGTAGCCCAAATTGCTGTCCACTACCAGCAAAAAATCCCCCTGCGCCGGCGGCGACACCCGGCCGTCCCATCCCAATTCTTGCAAAACCGTCGCCAATGCCGGATCATACACATAAATTTGCAACCGCTTCGTTTCGGCAGCTTCATACAAATTTTGCGCCAGCAAGATGGGATCAATGGCGCTGAAGTCCGTCTCTATCCGGGTGCGAATGGCGCTGGCGTAGGCGCTGAGAAACGCTTTGCGATTGCCCACCCACTCCCCAACCGTCTGCCCTTCTTGATTTGCCCATGCCTGATGCAGTTGGTCGAGCAGGTTGTTGGGGGTGATGACGATGTCGCTGCCCGGCACGTTGATGGGGCCGGTGGCTTCGATGAGCAACTGCAAAAACTGCTGATCAACGGCGATGACGCCATCAAACGGGGGCGCGTCCTGTCCGTACACATACAACGCCATCGCTTTTTCGGCGGAAGTGGGGAAATCGGGCCAAAAATTAGCGTCGCGGAAGGCGAACAACGCCAGCCCCATGAAATCGCTGAACGGGGCCGGCGGGTCATCGTAAGGCTTCTCGGCCCAATTGTCCACCTGGGTGGCGTCCTGAAAATCTAATGTCTGGATACGGCCGTCCGCCATCGCCAACGCCCCCACACCCGTGATAAAGCCGCCGGTGGCCCGGATTTCATCCTCGTTTTGGGCGATGATGAGGTAGCGGCGGGGGCCGTCACTGCCCAACAAAGGGGCCAGGTGGGGGGCGAATTTCAACCCAGCCTGCGCCAGCGGCAGCCACTGGTCGCCCGTCTCCAGCAGCGTGTACACCCGCCAGGGCAACGCTTCGATATTCGTCAGAGATTGGCGGGCAGCCACCAGTCTGTCAAAGGATTGATTGGCCGCCGTCAAGTCCGGGCCGGCCGCCGCCAACACGCCCACCATTTCCGCCAGCCGGGATTCGCCTGCTGCCGACTCGTCTGCCAGCAAAGCCAGCCCTGGTTTTAAGCCGCGGAAGGCGTAAACGGCCGTCTCCGTCCCCGCGTCGGCCATTTCCAGCAGATGGGGCGCGGCTACGGCCGTCGGCCCCAACGTACCCGGCAGCCAGCCCATCCGGGAGAGCAGCGGCATGAAGACGGCCGTCTCCCGTTTGAGAATTACCACGTCCCGACGTACCGCCAGCAGCAGCGATTCCGCCGCCTCCGGGTTGAGTTGGTTCAGCCCGCCAGCCGCCAACGCCTCGGCTTCGGTTTGCCGGGCCAGCAAATCTTGCGCCGCTGCGTTGATGCGCCACGCCTTCAGCCCCAGCCAGCCCAGGATGAGCGCCAGACCGCCTAAAAAGAGCCAGAGAAAAAGCCGGTTGCGAGCAGGTTTGTCGCTCATGGGGTTTCGTTGCAATTTAGTTGATACCTTTCCAGCGTGATGGCGGCGCGGCAAAACGGCCGTCGTTCTCCATTCATCTGCTCAAAAAATGACAAATCATCCCGCTCCAATCCGGCCAGGTCGGGGTAAATCCGCCCCAACCGCCGCCGGTACCACGCAAAAGCGAATAGATTGGCGTCCACCGGAATCAGATCGGGACGCTGCCCCTCGCCAAAATGCAAAGCCCACACGGCCGTGATAGTGGCGTCGCCCGGCGTGAGCAAAATGGCGCGGGGCGGCGTTTCCGCCAACAGCGCTTCCGTTTGTTGGCGCAGCCGCCAATCATCGCGCAAATCCATCGTGGGCAAGTTTAACAAAAGGAGGGCCATCGGCAAAACCCAGGCCAGCCGCCCCATCCGGCGCAGGCCGGGAACCATGAGCAGCGTCAACAGCAGCAGCCCCGGCAGAAAATTGACGACGGCGTCGTTAGTGCGGTAACTAAAGGCGTAGATGAAGTAAAGAAACACGGTCAAAAGTTGGGAACACGAGACATCCGATTTCTCGCTATCGAGTATCTCAGCATGGTGACTGGTCAGAAATCGGATGTCTTTTATCCCCCAAAGAAGCGCCATCCAACCCACCGGCGTGAATTGATCCAGCAAAAGGATGCCCCATTGCCGCAGATGATCTGGAAATTCGGCGAGGGGCAGCCCCATCAGGTTGGGCCGGTAAATCTGGCCGCTGACCAACCGCCACCAGCCAGAAATCGTCTGCGGATCGCCCCAAACGATGGGCTTCTGCGGCCCGGCCAGCAGCGGCAGCAGCAAAAACGGGGTCAGACCGACGGCCGTCCCCGCTCCCAATTCCCCCCATTTCCGCCAGGGCGTATGCCATAAAACCAGCGGCAGCAGCAAAAATGAGGTCAGGTGCGTGGTCAGGCTGAGGCCCAGGAGCAGCCCTGTTTGCCAGGCGGGACGGTCGTCTGCCAGCGACCAGACGACCAACGCCACCGCCAGCAGATTAAGCGCGTACACCTCGGTGATGATGGCTTGTCCCCAAACCAGCGGCGACAAAGCCAGCGTCAGTCCGGCGATGACGGCCGTTTCGTTGTTGATGGCATACCGTTTTTGGGCGGTGACGGCCGTTACCGCGGCGGCTAATCCGGCGCACACGGCCGAGAATAAGTTGAATCGTCCGGGAAGGGTTCCCAGGGGCAGCAGGCTGAACAGTTTGCCCAACAGCGTGTAGGCGGGGTAGCCGGGCGGATGGGGCGCGCCCAGGGTGACGGCCGCCGCCAGCAGTTCGCCGCCATCTTGCCCCCAGTTGGCCCAGGTGAGATCGGGGGCCAGCGTGCCGCCATAAACCAGCAGCGCCGCCCCCAGGGTGATGAGGAAGGGGAGATGGCCGTTTGCACGACGGCCGCCCGCGTCAGCGTTGGCCGCGAAAAAGCGCCAGGATCGCCCGGCCAAGAATCACCCCGTCACGCCAGAGGGAATAATTGTCAATGTACGCCAGTTCTTGTGGGGTGCGTTCGTCTAACAGTTGTTTGCCAGGGAGGATGGGGCTGATGAGACCCGGTTTGACTGCCAACCGGCGGCGACGCTGATCGTCGTAGCGGGCCACGGCGGCCGCGTCTTCAGCCTGGGGGCCGATGAGGCTCAGGTCGCCCCGCAAAACAGCCCACAACAGCGGCAGTTTTTGCAGCCGCCAGCGGCGCAGGAAGCGGCCGGTCGGTCGCTGGTCGTCGGTTTGGAACTGGATGCAGGTGAACGGCCGTCCCCCTTGTCCTATCATCTCCGTTTTTTGCAAACAAGGGCGGCGGCCGCCCAGCCAGACCAACGGCAGCAGAATGGGGGACAAGAGCAGACAAAGCAGCAAGCCCAACCCGGCCAACCCGGCATCCATCAGCCGTTTCTCCAGATAGTCGAGGCCGCCCAGCGTGTTTTCGGCGCCGGCCATGCCGGTTAACGGCCGCGCCACTCCCAGCGCGTACCCCAATCCCAGCGCCAACGCTCGCGTCGCCAGCAAAAATGGGGAGGCCAGCGCCACCGCTTTATCTTTGGGCCACGCTTTGGCGGCGAAGGGCAGGGTGGTCAGGAAAAAGACGATCAGGATGGCGAGAGGCAGCCAGAGAAACTGCCAGGAGATGAAAAAAGCGGTGGGGAGGGCGACGGCCGTGCCCGCCAGCAGCCCGCCCATCAGCAAAATTTGCAGCTTCATTACCTGCGGCGTGTGCGAATCGCTGACGCTTTGCCCCGGAAAGCGGCGCAAGGTCTGCATCACCCAGTAGCCGATAAAAAATTTTTTGCGGAAGTAGCCGCGCCAGGCGGCGGTGTGCCAATGAGCGACAACGGCCTCCGGCTGAAACACCATCTGGTAGCCCCGCGCCGCCAGCCGGTAGGCCAGCTCCCGGTCTTCGGCGTAATGGATTTTTTCGTCAAAACCGTCGTTCGCCAGCAATACATCCCGGCGGAAGGCGGCCGAATGGGTGTCCACAAAATCAATCCGGCGCTGGCTTTTGAGCCGGTCATACTTGTCTTCATATTCGATTTGAACGAAGCGGGCCACGATCTCTTGTTGCCGGGTGGCGTAAGCGCCTTTGACGGCGGCGATTTCCGGGTTGGCCAGCAGGGGGGCGGTCAAAATTTCGATCCAGGCGGGGATGGGGATGCAGTCGGCGTCGGTGAAGCAGATGATCTCGCCCTGGGCCTGGCGCACGGCCGTGTTCCGCGCCGCGCCCGCTCCCTTTTTTACCGCATGATGCAGCGTTTTTACCCCGGCTTGTTGGGCGGTGACGGCCGTCTCGTCAGTCGAGGCGTCGTCCACCACGATGATTTCGTACTCGTTGGCAGGGGTGGTTTGGCGCTGGAGCGCATCCAGACAGGCGGGCAGGGTGCGGGCGGCGTTGTGGCTGGGGATGATGACGGAAAATTTCATGCGGTCAAGCCAGGGTCTTGCGCTTGAACCAGGGCTGTGTCCCGCCAACGCCAGCCGGTGCGGTTGGCGGCCACGCTGCCCAGCAAAATTTGGGGCAAAACGATAGTCAGATGCAAGACGACGGTGTAATTGACGACGGCCGCCTCGTCCGTGACGCCAAAGCTAATCAGCAGCCCGGCGATCATCCCATCCAAAATGCCGATTTTTAAGGGGGTGCTGGGCGGAATTTGTACCAAGGTTCCGGCGGCATTAAGCAAGATAGCTTCTTTGACGCCCAACGGCAGATGGAATGCAGAAAAGAGGGTCAGGGGCAAAAGCACGGATAATCCGGCGATGAGGAAGGATTGGGCCAGCAGGAGCAATAGGGCGCGGGTATGGCGCAGCGCCGACAGCCCTTCTAGGCCGGAAACGACCAGTCGTAAGAAAAAGCGGGCCAGGCGTTGGGGCAAAAGCCGGGCGAACGTTTGGCTGAGGGTGATGATGCGCCGGGTTTGGAAGGCGAGGAGGTACAGGGTGAGCAGGGAGAGGACGGCCGTCGCGCCCAGGGTAGCTTGGGGATGGCTGACGTATTCCGGCAGTGCCACCAGCGGGATGAGCAGGGCCAGCGTCAGGATGAGCATGATGAGGTCAACCGCTTTTTCCACGACCAGTGTGCCCAGCGCTTTGCCCCGGCTCCAGCCGATCTGCCGCTTGAGGGCGTAGATGCGGGCGATTTCGCCCAGGCGCAAGAAGGGGATGAGCAGGTTGACGTATTGGCCCAGCATGATGGCGCTAAAACTGGCGGCAAAGGCGGGACGCGGCCCTTGTGGCGCCAATAAAATTTGCCAACGCCACGCTTTGAGCAGCAGGGTAGCCAGCATGATGACCAGGCCGAGCAGGATGGGACGGCCGTCTGCCTGGGCCAACGCTTTACCCACTTCGGACAGCGAGGTTTGGGTGGTGATGAACCAGACGCCGGCGGCAAGGAAGACGGCCGTCAACGCCCCATTGAGCCAGGGCCACCATCGGTTACCTTTTGCTGGAAATGGGAGGTTTTTATTGTGCTGTGATATCAAAATGCCCCCATTAAGGCGTGGGTCGGACGATGAGAGCCGATGGATCGCCAAACAGCACAAACGTATCGCTGATTTCTTGTAAGCCAGGGGCGATGTCCACCGGCATAGCTCGTTTGGCCTGGGTGAAAGCGTCGCCAATGCGGGTGATGGCCGGGTCTTGCAAATTCTGGAACAGATTAAGCGCGAACGGCTCCTGGTCGTTGGGCAGGGTGAGGCTGGTAGCGCCGATGATGAGAACCGGCCCCCCTTCTTGGACAAGCATTTGCTCCGAGAGGGAGGTGATGGCTTGATGGGCAAATAGGCCGGACAGGCAGGTGAGTTGGACGATGATGGGCGGCTGGTCGCTGTCCAGGCGATCAACGTAGTCGGAGCTAAACACATCATCTTTGCCTAACTGCTGGATGCTGCCGTGGCCGATATAGGTTGCCAGCCACGCCCCCTGGTTGATGCGGTCGGCGACTTCGACGGCGCTGGGGCCGTCCAGGAGTTCGTTGGTTTCGCCGGGCAGGGCGCTGGCTTCTTGCAGCCGGTTGGCGGTGTCGGCAAATTGGGCTTCGCTGGCGTCGGTGGCGAAAATGGAATCGGGGGAAGCGACGCCTTGTTCATAGGCTAATGTCCGCTCGATCAGGGCTTCGACGTCGGCGGTGGTGTCTACCGGCCAACGGCCGATGGCCAGGTCGGGACGGCCGTCTTCGTCCACATCTACCAGCCGGGAATCGCTGACGGTTTCGCCGCCGAACTGCACCGGGATCATGTAGGGGGGGATGATGTTTTGCGGCGCGCCATCCAGATAGCCGCGATAATCGGTGGTGGCGTCGCCGACGAGAAGGGTGTAGGCGGGCGGGGTTTGCCAGTTGGCGATGGCGTATTGGTAAAAGGCGCGCAGGCTGTCGGGGCTGGCTTCGCCAAAGCCGAATTCGTCGTAAATTTCGGCGATGGGGATGACGACGGCCGTCAATCCTTGCCGCTGGCGGGCGGCGACCAGCGGTTCCAGGGCTGGGGCCAGGGCGTCGGTGGTGACGATGAGTAGATCGGCGGCGTTGGCCGAGTTGCGCCAGTCGCTTTGGCGCATGGGGCGGATCGCTTGCGGACTGCGGAATCCGTCCGGGCCGACGGCCAACAGTTCGATGTCGGCGGTGAGCGCCAGGGCGTCCGTTTGGCCGGTGAGCCGCTGCGGTTGGGCCGGGTCGGCGATGTTGAGCAGCAGGGGGTCGCCGCTGAAGCCGTCCAGAGCGACGGTTTGGTTGATGGGGGGCAGGCGCAGCAGGTCGTTGACGGCCGTAGGCGGCGCTTGATACTCCAGTTCCAGCCAGTTCACCTGCATGATGTCCACGATGGCGGCGCCGGGCGGGGTGTTGTCGAGCAGTATTTGATTTTGGCCGGGGCGCAGGGTTCCCGGCGGCAGGTTGATTTCGATGATGTTTTCGATGGCGCCGTCCCAAATCAAGGTCTCGATGAGTTGGTCGTTGATGACGAGGTCGAAATCATGGTCGTTGGCGATTTCAAAGCTGCTGGTGGTTCCCCAAAGATTGATGCGCAGGGTGGCGGGGGCAGCGGCGTCCAGGGTGGGCAGGTCGAAGCTCAATGCCACCTGGTCGTTGATGCCCAATTCGGCCCAATACCAGACATCGGGTTTGCCGGGGCGGTAGGTTTCGGCCAGATAGATGTTGTCTTCTTCGAGATGGCGGGTTTGAGGGGCGTTGGTCAGGGGAGCGGCGTTGGCGGGGGGGACGGCCGTTTCGGTCATGGCTGCGCCCGGTTGGCTAACTCGTAAGATGTAGGGGCGGACGGCGGTGTAGCGGCTGGTTGGGGCTTGTCCATAGAAAATGAGGGCGTCTTCTTGGATGAGGATGGGGACGGCCGTGCCGCCGCTGCTAAGGCTCAGGTTGTCAATGGAGAGGGCGGAGATGGAGACGCCGGCCTGACTGAGATCGGAAAGGGTGAGGCGGTAGAGGGCGTCTTGGCTGATTTCCAGTTTGACGGCCGTGTTGTCCAGTTCGCCGACGATGGCGGCGTCCGCTGGCGCATCTGTGGCGCTGTTGCGGCAGGCGGCTGTAAAAATTATGAGTAGGAATAATAAAATGCGAAGTGGTTTGATAGGTGACATAGGCAAACATAGAGAGAAGATGGGGGACGGGCAAATTCTCTCCTCAGTAATTAAGGTTCTCGTTTTCGAGCAAAGAAATAGATGGAGCCAACCACCCCGGCCGCGAAAACCAGGAAGGCGATGATGAAGCCAATCCACAATAGCCCCAAACCGCCGCTTTCACTGCCGTCACCGGCTATGTTTCCGGTTGGTTCGCCTGAACCGCCATCCGCCCCCTGGCTGCCAATGACCGGGAGATTGGTGTTGGCTGGCGTGTTGGCAGCGGCCGGATAGGGCGTGGGCGGGGCGTCGGCCGGCGGCGCGATTGTGGGCGCTGCGCCGCCAGGGTAGGCGGTATCGGCTGACGGCGCAGTCGGTTCCGGGCCGGGATAGCCGGTTTGCTCGTCGTCCCCTTGAGCGAAGACGGTGTTGCCGCTGTTGTCGAAGTAGTTGGTGGGTGATGGCACAGGCGTGGGCGTGTGTGTCGGTTGCGCGGCGGCAATGCCGGGGGTATTGGTTGCGGTGGCGGTGGGGGTAGCCGAGGCGGTCGGGGTGCGGGTGGCGGTGGCACGGCCGTTTGGCGTGGCAGTGGGGGATGCGGTGGCGTTGGGGGCGGCCGTTGCTGGTTGAGTGGCGGTAGCCGTCGGCGCGTTGGTGGGTTGGCCGGGTAGGGGGGTGTTGGCAGGCGTGCCGCCGCCAATGGCTATGCCGGTTGGCGTGGGCGTGGGCTGAATGCCGGGCACGACGCTGCCGCTGGCGATCTCTTTTTCGTTCAGGTTTTCTTCGATTTCTATCAGTTGGTAAAAATAGGTGTTGCCGTTGACGGCAGTCTCGTCAACCACCGCATATTTGGCCCCCAACGCCGGGCTGCCTTCGGCGGGGACGATGCCGATATCCGGCAGATCCTGGTAGTTGACGGGCAGGTCGCCGCGCATGATTTTATAACCGGCGGTTTCTAGTTCGGTGGCCGTTTCCCACTCGATGCGGATGGCGTTGTTCAGGGAGATAAGTCCAAAGCTGATCAACTCCACGTTTTGCGGCGGCAATGCCTGGATAGCCGGGCGAAAGATGAAGAATAGGGTAAAGAGGGCCAAGATAAGGGTTGTCGGGTACAGTTTTTTTAAGTTCATAGCCGTTTTATGGTTTGATGATGGTTGGCAGATAGACGAAGCGGTTGATGAAGATGACGGCCGTATCGCTCATGTTCGTGGTATCTATGTTCAGCGCCGGGGTGAAGAGGGCGGCCGTGTTGGTCATGATGCCGGCGGCGCCGGGGGTGACGGAGGCGGTAAGGGTGATGACGGCCGTTTCCCCCCAGCCAATAGGTTCTTGCAGGTCAAAACGGACGCTCTGGCCGGTGACGCTGGTCGTCATCGAAATTGTGGACGTGACCGATTGGTAATTTAACCCCGCCGGCAAGACATCGGTGATCACCGGCTTGGCGGCGTAGATGCCGCCATTTGAGATGGTCAGCGTGTATGTAATCTGGTCGCCCACTTGCGCCTGGCTTTGCTGGCTTTGCTTGTTTACGCCCAGATTAGGCCGGAAAAGCTGCATCGCCGGGTCCCCTTCCAGGGTAAAGGCGTACATTTCCGAAACGTCGTATCCGCCCAGGAAATAATTTGATTTGGAATAGTTGATGGCGTCGCCAATGGCCGTCAAGCCCAGGTCAAACACGCCGTCATAAAGGCCCGCATGGAGGACGGTATGCTCATAGGTAAAACCCAGGCCGGTAGATGACCAGTGAGCGGCCGTGCCTACAACTGAGCCATTATCTAATTTGAGGAATGTCTCGGCTAATCCCGGCAGACCCGGCCAGGCAAAATAGCCGTCCAGGCAATCGGCGCTGAGCAACACCGCCGGCTTGTTGAAGTTGGCCCAAAAAGCGGTGTCTGAGGTGGCCATCAGCATCAGCCGGTCATCCGTGTTGTCGAGAGGGTTGGGGTCGCTGGAGGGCGCCCACCAGTTAATGGAGCCATGTCCGCGATAATTTAAGATCGAAATGCCTTGATCAGGGCTGCCGGCCGGGTCGTTGATGATGCCGGCCATTTGGGCGCGGATGGCGGCGGTGTCGGTGACGGACGGGACGGTAATGGTGGGATAACCGCTGGCATAGAGGCAAAGTTGGATTTGGTTGTAATTGGCTGGGAGCGATTGGCCGGTCTTTTGGCTTTCGGCGCAGAAATCGCCGCCGCTATCCGGGTTGTCGCTGACGAACAAGATGTTTTCCTGCCACGGTTCCGGGGCGAACTGGTTGGTTTCGTACTTGATGATTTTGGCGATGACGACGGCCGTTTCCTCTGGCGTGTTGACTGGGATACGGCCGATGGCGATGTCCGACAGCAAATCATCCCCCACCAGCATAGTGAAGGTATGGTCGCTGGGGATGGCGCCCTGGAAGCGGTCCTTGAACACCAGGTCGGTGAGCAGGTAGTTGGTGGCGGTGATAGACCAGACGGAACAGCCCGCTTCACAATCCAGGTTGCGCGGGTTGTGCGTGCCATCGCCGATGAGGGTGACGTAGCTGGGCGGGATGCTCCAGTTGCCCAGAGCGTAGGTCAGGTAATTGTTGATGGCGGAGGGCAGCGGCAAACCGTAGCCGTATTGGTTGATGATGTCTTCGATGTCGGCGATGTAGGTGGCGTAGCCGCCGAATTGGGGGTTGGCGCGATGGGCGGCCAGGACGTTAGCTTCGGTGATGAAGCCGCCATAGCTGATCGCCAGCCAATCGGCGCCGCCAGCGGGTGGATTCAGGGAAGCGGGCGTGTAGCTGGTGACGGTGATGTTTTGGCTGGCGGCCTGGATGGCGCTCTGGGTGGCGACGATGAAGCGGGATTGGGCTGGCCGGCCGGGCGTCAGGGTGAGGGTGTATGGCCCGGAGCCGCTCAGGTCGGCTGCGCCCAGGGTGATGGCGGTGGGGGTGAGGGGGCGGGTGACGTCCCAGGCGACGTAGTTTTGCCAGTCGGCGTCATTGAAACGGCCGATCAGGAAGCGGCGATCCCCCACTTCGTCGCGGAAGATGAGCTGGTCGTTGACCGCTTTGAGCTGGCGCAGGTAGTTGACGGCGATCTGGTTGAGGTAGATTTGGTCGCTGGACAGGGTGTTGATGGTGAGATCGAAGTTGTTGCCGCCGTTGAGCAGGGCGGTGATGGGGATGGAGGCGACGATGTTTTCGCTGCGACGTTTGTACTGAAGATCGTTCCAATACTTGCTGCCCAGAATGGGATAGCTGTTGATTTTGACGCTGAGGTTATGGGTGATGGGAAAATTGAGCGATCTACGCGAGAAGACCTCAACCGTATAGGTGGCGGCCGGGCCGCTGAGCGCCGGATCGGCCAGGTTGAAGGCGTAGCTGCGCGCGGCCGGATTTTTGCCCCCTTTGGGGAAGTAATCCCAATACCAGGCGTCCGGCTCGTTGGCGAAGGAGTCCCAATTATCCGTCCAGGTGGCGAAGTAGGAGCGGTCGGTGGCGGCGACGCTGGTTTCCATGAAGGTGGCGGCGGTGAGGTAGCCGCTGCCGCTGATGTTGGCGGTTTGAGTGATGAGAGTGGGAGCGCCATCGGCCCATAGCCAGTAAACGTTGTTGATGATGAATTGTTTTTCCAGCCGGGGGCCGACGAAAGCCGCCCCATAAAACCGAATGGATTCGCCCGGATCAAAGGCGTCGTCCCCATTGCTGTTGACGAACTGGTAAGCGACAGGCTTTCCCTGGTACATCATTTCAAATGCGTTGGGGTTGACGTTGGCGACGGGCATCCCCGCCTGATTTAAGTCGTCGTAGGTTAGCTGGTACAGGCCGTCCTGGTTGATTTCAATTTTGTATACGTCCCGGTCGGTGGGTAGTTGGGTGGCGGGGGCATTGGCTACTTCCGGGGGCAGACTGCGCCAATTTTGGGCTTGTTCGTAATTGAGGATTTTGTCGGTAAGGCTTTGTGAGTAGGCGTTGTTGGCGGCAGGTAACGGCCGTAATCCCTCCCAATCCGCCCCTTCAAATCGAATAGAAACCCGGATATTTTGCGCCTGAACCAGCGTTTGCCGCACCGGGTTGTACCGCACCGGGTACAGGCGCAGCTCCACCAGGCGCATGTCCCGGAAATACATCACATCCGAGAGTTGGTAGACGGCCGTTGGATATTCAGCATCCCGCGAGAAGATGGCCGGGTCTGGTTGGGTGATGAGCGGCGGCATTTCGGTGAATTGGAAATCTGGCGCGGCTTCAACGTCCGCCGGCTGAGCCTGTCGAAGCCGCGATTCTGTATTAGGGGCGGATAAATCGGCTTGGGGGACGGTGGGGACGGCCGTCATCCGCTCTGAACGGACGCCGCTCTCAATCACCGACAGCGACAGGGTGGCGCCAGGCGGCAGGCCGATCAACCGGGAAAAATAAGGCAGCGCCGGCGCTCCTGGCTCTTGAATCGTCGTTTCCAATCCCGGAATAGCGAATTCCGCTTCTTTTAATTGGATGGGCGGCGTTTTTAGTTCAAATTCAAGCCTGGCCGTATCGGCCGATAGAATAGAGACGTCCGCCTCCGTGATAGCGGGGATTTGCGCCGTGACTGAACGGGTGATTTGAGCCAGCATCAATAAAAAAGCCAGCGCCAGCGCCAGCGAAATGATGGGAAATAAAATTCGACGATGTTTTATCAACATTGTTTGCTGCCTCTCTTGCGGCTGCTAATACGATTGCCAAAATTCTAACATTCAGGCCAGAGAGAGTAACCCGCGCTCATGTAATTCCAATAAAAACTGTTTCATGTCCTTTTCTGCCTGGGCAGGGTTGATGCTGTACCTTTCCACTAAAGCATTCGAGACTTCAGACCGGGAACGGCCGTCCGCCAACATCTGCCAAATAACCGTGCCTGCCTCGTTCAAAACCCGCACTTGCCCCTCTTGCGGAGAAACGATGACCGCGCTTTCATCCAGCATCCGCCAAATCAAGTCAGGGGTAATCCTCGTTGAGTTTTCCATGCTACTGCTTCCTTTCCTTCAATCCAGTCACCAGCAAAGCCAATCCTGCCAGGGCGCTAATGCCGCTTAACAGAATGGCCCACCAGGCAACACGGGGAACGGTGTAAGAAAACATATCCTCCTCATACCGGTTTGTAGAAGAGTCATATTCCACCTCTTCCAAGACATAAAAATAAGTTTCACCGGCGGCTACATTTTCATCCACAAAGGTGTATTGCGCCCCCGAAACCGAATCCCCCTGGCTGGGAATCAACTCCGGGGTGATTAACTCAAAATCACCAACCGGGAGATTGCTGCGATAAAGCTGGAATCCGGCCGTGTCTAACTCAGTTGCCGTCTCCCATTCTACCCGAACGGAAGGCGGGTTAGCGGTCTGGTAAATAAGCAGAGCCGCCGCCAAAACCAGCCAGAGAATACCCGTATAAATGAGCCAATTCGAACTGCCGGTTGCGGCCTTTTGCTCAGGATCAGGAATGGTGGAATTTGAACTCATCGTCTGCTGAATCCGGATGATAACCAGCCGGGTAAACGGCTCTGTTTGTTGCGCCGGCGCGAACGTTTCTTCTTATTGTCCTGTTCGTAAGCGTTGTAGTAATGATAATAATAATGATAATTGTAATAGCCGCCTCGATCCGTCCTCAACAAATTGACCACAGCGCCAAAAATAACGGCGTTCGCCTTGATCAATCGGTCCACAGCCTGTTGCAATGCCGCCCGTTTGACTCGGCCGGCTTCCACCACCATCACAGTGCCATCTACTTGTGGAGCTAAAATGGCAGCATCGGCCACAGTGAGGACAGGCGGGGTGTCGAATACGATGATATCAGCCTTTTCCTTCAGGGTTTCTAGCAGCTGCGCCATCCGCTGGGAGTTAAGCAGTTCCGCCGGATTAGGCGGGATTGGCCCACTAGCCATGATTTGTAATCCGGGCACTTTGGTTTTTTGCAGGTGGTAGCTTAACGGCGCTTGCGGATCCAGAATGGCGGTGGTCAACCCCTGGTTGTTCGCCACCCCGAATATTTTGTGCTGTGTGGGACGGCGCAGGTCGGCATCCAGGATGATCGCTTTTTTGCCGGTTTGCGACAAAACCACAGCCAGGTTTGCGGCCGTGGTAGATTTACCTTCCCCTGGTGAGGAACTGGTGACCAAAAGGCTGGACAAGCCGCCATCTACGGCCGAAAAACTCAAATTGGTGCGCAAAATGCGGTAAGCTTCAGAGATAGGATCGCGGGGAGTGATTTGGGTGATGAGCCGTTCAGACAAATTGTCCGTTTTGGCATTGATTTGGGCGATGGCGCCCAAAGTGGACAGCCCCGTATCCTCCTGGATTTGATCGGGGGTTTTGACGGTGTCATCCAGATACTCAATGAGGAAGACAACGCCCAAGGCCAACATGCCGCCGACCACGGCCGCCAGCAAGGTGTTGGTTCTGGTTCGAGGGCGAATCGGGTTTCTGTTGGGCTGCGCTTTTTCGATAATGATTAAATTGCTGCTTTCGCGCGCTTGATCAACCTGAAGCTGATTTAAGTTATTAAACGCTTCTGTGTATTGAATTTGAGCGCCGTTTAATTGGGTTTGCAGCCGGGAGAGGGTGGATGCCTCTTCCGCCGTTCCCGCTTCGCCCATCCCGCCGATCTGATTTTCTAAAGATTGGATTTCATTCGCCAGTTCGTCGGTCCGGGATTTCCAGTTGGCGATTGGCTCGGCATAACGCAACGCATCTCTTTCCTGGTTTTGTTCAATGAAGACCTGGCTCAAGGTGTTGGCGATAGCCGCCGCCCGGTCGGGGTCAATATCTTGCACGGTGACATTGAGGATTTGGGTGTCCTGGGGCGCGGAAACGGAGACCATGCCGGCTAAACTATTTGGTTCTAAGTCCGCCAGGTTGAGCTGGTCAATGGTTTCTTGCAGCACCGGTTCGGTTTTCATGATTTCCAGGTAGGTTTGGGTCAGGCGCTGCTCCAAAAGGACCTGAGAGTAGTCGTTGCCTGAGCTGCTGCCGGGAGCTTCGTCGACGAGCAAGCGCGCCGATGCGCTGTAGACCCTGGTACTGTTTTTGCTGACGACGTAGGCGGTGGTTCCGGCCACAACAACCCCCACAATAATCAACCAGGCCCACCGCCAGATTAACGCGACATATTGTTTGATTTCCATAACTTCGTCTGAATGCTCCTCTCGATGTTTTATCGAGTTTTTATGGCGCTGATGAGACTATATAAAGTAAAGATGCCCCACACGGCCGTTTCCCACACTTGAGCGCTGGTTCCGGCCAGGCCAATACTTACAAAAACAAAACTAATCCAAAAAAATCGTTGAAAAGAGAGCGCCTCCAGTTGTTCTTTGAGCCGCCGACCTTCCATACCGGCCAGCCAATGATGGTAACTGAAATCAGCCAGCAAAATGGATAATCCGACAATCCAAAAACTACTAAATAAAACCGAAACCCAATCAATCACAATCCTGTGAGTATAGCATATGGCGGTATGCCCTCAAAACCAAAGATGATGGGACACAACGACCCGCAGAGGCGATATTTGATGCACTTGATTTTTACGTTAAAATTGCTGGACTCACCCAACTGCGCGATATGATTGCCGGCTATCTTGCCGTCATGTACAAGATGGCGGAGGAACAATCAACAATCAACAGCTAACAATCAACGATTAACAATGGACGTTCTTGAATCCCAACTTGATACTCGCAGCCACGAATTTCAGGCCAACCGCCAGGCGATGCTGGCGCTGGTGGCTGAATTGAACCAGAAGCTGGCGCAGGGGCGGGCGGGTAATCCCCGCGGCGCGGCCAAGATGAAAAAGCGGGGCAAACTGCTGCCGCGCGAACGGGTGGAGCGCATCCTCGATTCCAACACGCCGTTTTTGGAGTTGTGCCCGCTGGCGGCACTGGACATGTACAACAATGAAGCCGTCGGCGCGTCCAGCATCGCCGGAATCGGCGTCGTCAGCGGGGTGGAATGTCTGCTCATGTTCAACGACCCCACCATCAAGGGGGGCGCCATCTACCCAATGAGCCTGCAAAAGACGCTGCGCATCCAGCAAATCGCCTTTGAGAACCGGCTGCCGTTGATTTTGGGGATTGAGTCGGCCGGGGCCAACCTGCAATACCAGGCGGAGATTTTTGTGGCAGGGGGGCGGGTGTTTGCCAACCAGGCGCGGCTTTCCGGCGCCGGCATCCCCCAAATCGCGCTGGTGTTTGGCTCCTCCACTGCTGGCGGCGCGTACAACGTCGGCCTCAGCGATTACACGGTGCTGGTGCGCGGGCAGGCGAAGGCGTTTTTGGGCGGGCCGCCGCTGGTGAAGATGGCGACAGGAGAGGAGGCGGATGATGAGACGTTGGGCGGGGCGGAAATGCACACGGCCGTCTCCGGGCTGGGCGATTACTTGGCCGAAGACGATGTGGACGCGCTGCGCATCGGCCGCCTGATCATGGCCCAACTCAACCGGCGTAAACCGGCGGCGACTTTGAACCGCCGCCAGACGCCGGAACCGCCCCGTTACGATCCAGACGAACTGATGGGCGTCATCCCGGTCAGCGACCGCATCCCGTTCGACATGCGCGAGGTGATCGCCCGGGTGGTGGACGGCTCCCGCTTCCTCGAATTCAAGCGGGATTATGGCCCCACCCTCATCGCCGGCCACGCCCACATTGACGGCTATCCGGTGGGCGTTTTGGCGAATAACGGCGTCCTCTTTTCCGAATGCGCCCACAAAGCGGCCCAGTTCATCCAACTGTGCAACCAGTCGCGCGCGCCGCTGGTTTACCTGCACAACATCACCGGTTTCATGGTCGGCTCAAAATACGAGCGGGGCGGCATCATCAAGCACGGTTCCAGCATGATCAACGCCGTCGCTAACAGCGCTGTCCCCCAATTTTCGCTGATCGTGGGCGGCTCTTACGGCGCCGGCAACTATGCCATGTGCGGCCGGGGGTACGACCCGCGCTTCCTCTGGACGTGGCCCAACAGCCGGGTGGCGGTGATGGGCGGCGAGCAGGCGGCCGGGGTGCTGGCGCTGGTGCAGGCGGAAGCGGCGCGGAAGCGGGGTGAAGAACCGGACGAGAACGCTATCCGGATGGCGCTAATGATGACCCGGCAAAAGTTTGACGCCGAATCTACCGCTTACTTCGGCACGGCCCGCCTTTGGGATGATGGCGTCATTGACCCCCGCCATACCCGCCGGGTGTTGAGCATTGGCTTATCGGTGGCGCATAATGTGGATTTTGTGAGTGGGGGGGGACGGCCGTATGGCGTCTTTCGCCTGTAATATAGTAATTTCCTCGTTCCACGCTCTGCGTGGAATGTCTTGTCAGACACTCTGCGTCAGCAATTCCAATCGTGGCCATGTTTGTTGGGCGTGGGCGAGATGGCGCGGAATTAGCGTCACCCGTTGATCCAAAATTAGGCCGCGCCATCCCGCCCCTACGACGGCATCATTGGAATTGCTGGTTCTGCGTTGGGCAGAACGCAAAGCGTCCCGGTATTCTCACATAAAACGTGGGAACGAGAGGGCGAGAAAAGGTGACACACATGAGTTCCATTTACTTCAACGACGAACACGACTCCTTGCGCCAACTGGTACGCAATTTTGTGGAGACGGAAATCAACCCGCGCGCCGAGGAATGGGAAGCGGCGGGCATTTTCCCGGCGCGCGAGTTGTTCAAAAAATTGGGCGATTTGGGACTGCTGGGATTGACCTATCCTGAAAAATATGGCGGCGGCGGCGTGGATTATTGGTACCAGACCGTCTTTCTGGAGGAAATCGGCCGGGCGGAGAGCGCGGGGGCGGCGCTGGGCATCGCCGTGCAGACCGACATGGCTACCCCGGCATTGGCCGAACATGGCACGGAGGCGCAGAAGGAGAAATTCCTGCGCCCGGCCATCGCCGGCGACGCCGTTTTCGCCATCGCCGTCAGCGAACCGGACGCCGGTTCCGACGTGGCCGCCATCCGCACCCGCGCCGTGCCGGACGGGAATGATTACCTCATCAACGGCTCCAAAATGTGGATCACCAACGGGGCGCAGGCGGATTACCTGACCCTGTTGGCGCGGACGGATGACGGCGGGGGCGGTTTTCGCGGCATGTCGCTGATCATCGTGCCTACGGATGCGCCGGGGGTCGGCGTCAGCCGCAAGCTGGACAAGCTGGGATACCGCAGCAGCGATACGGCTATCCTCACTTTTGAGGACGCGCGCGTGTCCCAGGCCAACCGGATTGGGCCGGAGGGGATGGGCTTCATGTTGCAAATGCGTCAGTTCCAGGTGGAGCGATTGTCAGGTTCGTTGATGACGGCCGCCATGCTGGACAAGGTGGTGCAAAGAACCATCGCGTACACGCGAGAACGGCGCGCTTTCGGCAAACCGCTCATCGAAAACCAGTGGATTTACTTCAAGTTGAGCGAGCTGCTGACGGAAATCGAGGCGCTGCGCCAGTTGAATTATCATTGCGTGCGTAGGCTGGTCGCCGGGCAAGACATGACGCGGGAGGCTTCGATGGCCAAGCTGAAGGCGGGGCGGCTGGCGCGACAGGTGACGGATACCTGTTTGCAGTTTCACGGCGGCATGGGGTATGTGGAGGAGTATCCGATGGCGCGTTATTTCCGGGATGCGCGGCTGATTTCGATTGGCGGCGGCGCGGATGAGGTGATGTTGGGGATTATCGCCAAGTATGCCGGGATTTTGCCGGGGCGGTAGGGGATGACAAGGTGACAAGGTGACAAGGTGATCACCCGTCACCCACCACTCGCAAACCTGCAAACTTGCAAACTAAAAAAACATGATAACTTCCATATTGATTGCGAATCGAGGGGAGATTGCGTGCCGGGTGGCGCGGACATGCCGCCGGTTGGGGATTCGGCCGGTGGGGGTGTTTACGGCTGTTGACGCTGACGCGCTTCATGTGCAAACGATTGACGATGCGGTGCAAATCCCTTCCTATCTGGACGGCCGTGCCATTCTGGACGCCGCTCGCCGTGCTGGAGCCGATGCCATTCACCCCGGCTATGGCTTTCTGGCAGAAAACGCCGGCTTTGCCCGCGAATGTGCCGGGGCTGGATTCATCTTCATCGGCCCGTCGCCGGAAGCCATCGCCCTGATGGGGGATAAACGAGCGGCGCGGCAGGCGGCGGTAAAGGCGGGCGCGCCGGTGATTCCAGGGTATGACGGCCGTGACCCATCCGATGACGCTTTTTTGACCGCCGCCCAACAAATCGGCTACCCGGTGATGGTGAAGGCGGCGGTTGGCGGCGGCGGTAAAGGAATGCGGTTGGTTTCTGATTCAGCCGACCTGCCGGACGCGCTGGCGGCGGCGCGGCGGGAGGCGGAAAAAGCTTTCGGTTTGGGCGACCTGCTTTTGGAAAAAGCGCTGGTTCGGCCCCGGCACATCGAAGTGCAGGTGTTTGGTGACGCCCACGGAAACGTGATCTATTTGGGTGAGCGGGATTGCTCGATTCAGCGGCGACATCAGAAGATCATCGAGGAATCGCCGGCGCCGGGGATTTCGGCGGAGCTGCGGGCGCGATTGGGGAAGACGGCCGTCACCCTGGCCCGCGCCATCCACTACGCCAACGCCGGTAC
>JAJRVV010000068.1 GCA_024277135.1 Chloroflexota bacterium
CGAAAATGATTGTCTAATGCCGAAAATTGTCCGTTCAAGGGCATTTTTAGTCCAAAAAGCATCAAAATCGCAACTATCATACATTTACAGAAATGTCAAGAACAAAAAACACAACACTCGAGTCGTGAATTTGCTAACCGGTTTTGTCAGGACTTAGGAAAAATTGATTGGACACGAGTAATAGAGCGTGACGTTGACCTTGTAAACGATTTTTCCACAACCGCTGTGCCGCAAAAAAAACCGAACGGATTTAGAAATAACCCATGCTAACGAACGAGGAAAAACGGGTAGAAACATACATTGAGACCGATCTACCCACTGAACCCAAAAGTGTCGTTGGGGATACGTCTCTGAACAGCCTAAACCTCAATTGGACCGAGAAACAAATGCCGCAGCGCCGGCGCACCAAGCATGTTCATGGCCTGCACCCTTACCTGGGGAAATACATTCCGCAGCTTGTTGAAATTTTCTTGAGGAAATTTTTTGCGCCGGGTCAAACCGTATTAGACCCCTTTGTCGGCTCCGGCACAACATTGGTTCAAGCCAACGAATTGGGAATCAACGCCATCGGCTATGACATATCCGCATTCAACGTTTTGCTTTGTCAAGTTAAAACTGATGCTTACGACCTGAAAAGAATGGCCTTTGAAGCCAACGACATTTTAGGCAAAATAAAACTGGCAACCCAACCACAGCGCACCGGACAATTACGCCTGTTTGCCGGAACGCTGAGTATTTCCGAGACGGAAAACGAATATCTTCAGAAATGGTACGCGCCGCAAGCATTGACCGAACTGCTTACTTACCGGCAGTTCATCGAAACTGGCGATTACACCTACAAGAATCTGCTCAAAGTTGTCCTCACACGCTCCGCGCGCTCGGCGCGATTGACGACGCATTTTGACTTAGATTTTCCCAAACAACCGCAAACGGAGCCATACTGGTGTTACAAACATTCACGTACCTGCGAACCCGTTCAGGAAGCGTTCAAATTCCTCAACCGGTACACCAAAGACGCCATACGCCGCATCCAACAATTTGCCCAGGTACGCACAGACGCGCTGGTTACAGTTCATCATGCCGACAGCCGCGCCGCCAACATTGCGCCTATTGACGGCATCATCACCAGCCCGCCCTACGTAGGTTTGATCGATTACCATGAACAGCACGCCTATGCGTACAATCTGCTAGGGTTAAATGACAATCGCCACCGGGAGATTGGCCCGGCGGCGTCAGGCTCTAGCCAAAAAGCGCGCGCCCAATATCAAGAAGACATCGCCCAGGTGTTTCGCAATGCTAGCCAAAACCTGCCCAGTGGCGCACCTGTTATTGTGGTTGCGGGAGATCGTCGTAATCTTTACTCAGAGATCCGAGAAATGGCTGGCTTAGAAGAAGAAACAGTTCTTCAGCGGCATGTCAACCGACGTACCGGCCGTCGTTCTGGGGAATTTTACGAGTCGATTTTTGTCTGGCGAAAATCATAAACCTGGATTTCCTAATGTCTGAAGAATCTTTGAAGCAAGCTATCCAGACTGTCATCTCCGAAATGATGGATCAGATTTTGAAACGGGTTTTGTATGATGACCCATTTAGCAAAGAAAAGCTTTTGGCACAGAAGCCGCTGTACGCGGCGTTAGTGCCAGACGAAATTTTCAAAGGTTCTCATTTTGAGCGACGATTTGTAACCCCATTTGGCAATGCGTGGGAAAAATTGGCTGTTGTAGCAGCGCAAGAAGGTTTGGGACATGGAGAAATCCAACGCGCGATTCATGGGGTTGTTAAAGTAGGTAGGTTATCTCGAATTACGGAGGTTTTGAATCGCCTGGAACACCGACCCCGCCGAGGTGAAAAGCGCATCCGGCCTGACTGGACAAGTGAGCTTGCTTATATTTGCCAGGGGAAGGGGGAGAAAATCCCGGTGACAGTTATTTGTGATGTGTATGCTGAAAATGTACAAACGGGAGAGCGATTTGCATTTGAATTAAAAGCCCCGCTACCCAACAGTGATCAGACAAAAGTCAGTAAAGAGAAGATTCTGAAGTTGTATTGTATGGAGCCGCAGCTTGTTGACGCAGCGTTTTATGCTTTGCCGTACAATCCTTACGGCCGTCGCCAAGATTATGCCTGGAGTTTCCCCGCTCGTTGGTTTAACATGAAAGAGGATCAAGTGATTCTGATCGGGGATGAGTTTTGGGAAAAGATCGGGGGTGTGGGAACCTATCAGGCATTTATTCAAGCGGTGAATGAAATAGGCCCGGCTTACAAAGAATAAATTTATCGGGAGTATTTGGGTATGGAGCCGCCTCCAGAAACTTTCACTCAAAGCTTACGCTAATCCCGTAAAGCATGAACCCATTTTAAGGAGTAGGCGCACATGTACGACAAAGAAAAACTGGCGGAAATAGCCGAAAAACGGGATCGGTGGGAAGAAACCACACTGCACAAATCCACTGCCCGCTTCCCCGAACGTAAAAAGCAGTTCCTCACCACCTCCAGCGAACCGATCAACCGGCTGTACACTCCTCTTGATGTGGCCGGCCTGGATTATATGAAAGATTTGGGGTATCCCGGCGAGTACCCCTTCACCCGCGGCGTCCATCCCACCATGTATCGCGGACGGCCGTGGACGATGCGTATGTTCGCCGGGTTCGGTTCGGCCGAGGAAACCAACCAACGCTACCAATACTTGCTGGAACAAGGCAACATGGGCCTCTCCGTCGCTTTCGATTTACCCACCTTGATGGGCTACGACAGCGACGCCCCCGAAGCCCTGGGCGAATTCGGCAAATGCGGCGTCGCTATTTCCAGCCTTAAGGATATGGAGATTTTGTTTGAGGGTATCCCCCTGGGCGAAGTCAGCGCCAGCATGACCATCAACAGCCCGGCGGCCATCATCTGGGCCATGTACATCGCCGCCGCCGAAAAGCAGGGGTATGCGATGGAGGCGCTGCGCGGCACCACCCAAAACGACATCCTCAAAGAGTACATCGCCCAGAAAGAGTTCATCTTCCCGCCGGAACCTTCCATGCGGCTGGTGACGGATACCATTGAGTTTGGCAGCAAACATCTGCCCCAGTGGAACACCATCTCTATCAGCGGCTACCATATCCGGGAAGCGGGGTCTACGGCTGCTCAAGAGCTGGCTTTCACCCTGGGCGATGGTCTGGAATACGCGCGCTGGGCGCTGGAACGGGGATTGGACATTGACGACTTCGCCCCCCGCCTCAGCCTTTTCTTCAACGCCCACAATGACTTCTTCGAGGAGATCGCCAAATTCCGCGCCGCCCGCCGCATCTGGGCGCGGGAGATGAAGGAGACCTTTGGCGCTAAAAACCCGCGTTCCTGGCTCTGCCGTTTCCATACCCAGACGGCCGGCGTCTCCCTCACCGCCCAGCAGCCGGAGAACAACATCGCCCGCGTCGCTATCCAGGCGTTGGCGGCCGTGATTGGCGGAACCCAAAGCCTGCACACCAACAGCATGGACGAAGCGTTAGCTCTGCCCAGCGAACGCGCCGTCACCATCGCCCTGCGCACCCAGCAGATCATCGCCGAAGAAAGCGGCGTCACCCACACCGTAGACCCGCTGGCCGGTTCCTTCTTCATCGAACACGAAACCAGCAAAATTGAGCGGCAGGTCTACGATTACTGGCAGCAAGTGGAGGAACTAGGCGGCGTCTTGCCCGCCATTGAGCAAGGCTTCTTCCAGCGGGAGATTTCCAACGCCGCCTACGAGTACCAGCAGCAAATTGACGCCCGCGAACGCACCATCGTCGGCGTCAACGGTTACGCGGACTCGACCGAAACGTTACAAATTCCCATCCTGGAAATGGATCCCCAGGGGTATGAGCGGCAGACAGCCCGGCTGAACCGGCTGCGCCAGGAGCGGGACAACGAACAGGTGGGGCAGACGCTGGCCGCCTTGCGTCAGGCGGCCGGGGGCGCGGAAAATACGATGCCTTACATCCTGGAAGCGGTGAAAGCGTACGCCACGCTGGGCGAAATCACAGACGTGTTCCGTGAGGTATTTGGCACGTACCAGGAGCCGAACTGGATTTAGTTAAGTAGGCGTTCAAAATCACTTCAGCGATTTGACCGGGGGCCAGAGATAGGAGATTAGAGACTGTCACTCTCCGGCTCGCCAGTTTCCAGTCTCAAAACCGGGTGGCAGGTTATCTGCCTGCGGCGGCCTGTAGTCTAACGGCCGTGTGTACCCTTCCTCATTGGCCGCAAAGTGGTCGCCCATTTGCCGCATCATCGGCGCTAGCGACGGCCGTTTTCCATCTTGACATCCCTCCCTTCCTATTGTATAGTACCGCTAATTGGAACCGGTTCCACGCAGGACGAATTGCAGTCATCGCTCCTTATTCCCCCTATCTGCTAATAAACGGCCCTGGTGACAGAAGCGCGAAAGAGGATGAGCAAAACAACCATTCGTGATGTGGCTAAACATGCCGGCGTTGGCGTCGGCACTGTATCCAGAGTGCTCAACAACAGTCCATCTGTCAGCGCGGCCACGCGCCAAAAAGTCCAGGCCGCCATTGCCTCGCTTAACTTCTCTCCCAGCCAGGCCGCCCGCCGCCTTTCCCAGGGTAAAACAATGGCTGTCGGCGTCGTCGTCCCCTTCTTCACCAACCCCTCCGTCGTTCGCCGATTGCAGGGCGTCGTCTCTGTGCTGTCGGTCAGCGAATATGATCTCATCCTATTTGATATTGAAAAAGTAGATCGGCGCGACATGGCGCTGCGCGCCATCCCTCAGCGTAACCTGGCCGATGGCTTGCTCCTGATTTCGTTGACCCCCTCCGACGTTGACGTAGAGCAATTTGCCCTGGCTGACATTCCCACGGTTTTGGTGGACGCTTATCACCCCGCTTTGAGTCGGGTGTTAGTGGACAACGCGGCCGGCGGCTACCAGGCAACGAAGCACCTGATTGATCTGGGGCATCGCAAAATCGGTTACATCAGCGACTATCTGGATGATCCGTTTAACTCGCCGGTGCGGGATCGCTTTACCGGATACAAGCGGGCCTTAACAGAGGCGAGGATTGCGTTTCGGCCAGAGTATCACCGGCAGGGGGTACACGGCCGTATCCAAGCCCGCCAGATGGCGCACGATATACTTGCATTACCCAATCCCCCCACCGCTATTTTTGCCTACAGCGACACCCAGGCTATCGGCGTCATCGAAGCCGCCAGAGAACTGGGTCTAACCATACCTGACAACTTATCCGTTATCGGTTTCGACAACATCGAAGCCGCCGAATATCTGCATATCACCACCATTCGTCAGGCTTTGTTTGATTCGGGCGTTAAGGGAGCCAAAATGTTGCTGTCAATCATGGGAGCGCCCCCCAACAAACCGCAAGAAATTCTTTTGCCAACCGAATTAGTCACACGTCATACAACCATTCAGCATAACAACACATTCTAAAGGAGGTGAGGCCGACAAAATAGCAAACCAAAATCAAAACAGTCTACCTATTTTGCAAAATAAATATTTGGAGGAAAGAAACAAATGTTAAACCGAAAAATGTGGAATTTACTGAGCTTGTTGCTCATTCTCGCCTTTATCCTGGTTGCCTGCGGCGGACAAGAGCCAGAAGAAACCACGGCCGTGGAAGAACCCGTCGTGGAAGAAACAGTAACCGAAGAACCGGCCGCTGAAGAACCAGCGGCTGAACCGGTGGCTGAGGAACCAGCCGCAGCAATGGCCG
>JAJRVV010000069.1 GCA_024277135.1 Chloroflexota bacterium
ACATTGGCCGAAGTCAATAATCTGCAAAATCCCAATCAAATCATTGTGGGCCAAACCTTGCAAATTCCCGGTGGGGATGCGGTTGCCGGCACATCGCCGGAAGCGACCCCATCACCTTCAACGGAAACGACTTATACGGTGAAAGCAGGCGATAATCTTTTCCGGGTGGGGTTGGCTTACGGCATCAGCTGGGTGCAGATCGCTGAAGCCAATGGCATTATCAATCCCAACCAGATTACGGTGGGGGATGTGCTCAAAATTCCGGTAGATACCCCCGGCCCGGCGCCCCAATTCACGCACGAAGTGAAAACTGGCGAAAACCTGTTCCTGATTTCTGTGCAATACGGCGTTACCTGGACCAAAATCGCAGAAGCGAACGACATTGGCTCGCCCTATGTCATTTATCCTGGTCAAACGTTGGTGATACCTGGCGAGTAGCAATCTCAGTAGATCAAGATTTTCGCCACGAATGCCACGAATTACACGAAAAACACGTTCTTAATTCGTGAAATTTGTGCAATTCGTGGCAGATTTTGGATCTACTGAATCTACCTGTTTCGCCAATTCAGGAGGACAGGCGAAAAGCCTCCAGGGATTAAATTCCTGGAGGCTTTTTTAATTGGCGTTGAAATCGAGGTATTGTTCCTGAACCCAGCCAATCTCGCCGCTGACGGCGCTGATTTCCCGCCATAAAATGCCGCTGCGATTGGCGTAACGATTGCGTAAAATCACAATGTCCCCATCCCGCAACAGCGTCAATTCTTGCCCGCCAGGAGAGCGGCGAACCCATAAGGTGCTGCCCTGGGTGCTGATGACGGCCGTTTCCCCTTCAATCGGCGTCGGCGTCACAGTGGGGGTGGGGGTGACGGTCAGTGTGGCAGTGGCCGTAGCGGTGGCAACGGCCGTTGGCGCGGCCGGCGGGCCGGGCGTTTGGGTGGCGGTGGCGCGGATGTCGGTCTCCAGGGCGGCTTCTGCCGTTTCGGCGGGCAATGGCCCGGCAAATGCGCCGGTTTCGGGGGTTTGCGGGTCGGCTGCCGCAGAATCAGCAGCTTCACTGATTTCGGCCGCAGGCGTGGCGGTTTGCGGCGTTCCCTGGCCGGGCACGGCCGTTGTTGCCAGGGTGGGGGTGATGGCGGATGATGCGGGGGTGACGGCCGTATCCGCTGCATCCAGCGGCACACCGGCCAGAAAAAAGCCCCACGACAGCAGCATCAACGCCAGCGCATACCCGGTAAACGCCCGCACCCGCAAATCCAGGCGCGCGCCCGCCAGCCCGGTTCGCCGCAAAAAATCGGGCGACTGCGCCAGATAAGCCAACAGCAGCATCACCAGCGCGCCCAACCCGGCGATGACCATGCCCCATAATGTCCAAATCGGGAATCCCATGCGCCCGATTATAGCCAGTTTATTCATCAACCCAAATAGAGTCGAAAACCCAAAGGCTCTCATTTCGCGTAAGCATTCCAGTGGCGAGGCTGTCTAACGAAGGTATAATTTTGATAACTGTACAGACATCCGATTTCTTACTACCGAGTACGTCAATAGCATGAAAGACAAGAAATCGGATGTCTTGGTCAATCTACACAGGGAGAATTTTATGGCGAACCAATACGATGTTGTTGTCTTAGGCGGCGGCCCCGGCGGTTATGTGGCTGCCATTCGCGTCGCTCAGCTTGGGTTGAAGACGGCCGTTATCGAAAAAGAAGCGTTAGGCGGCGTCTGCCTCAACATTGGCTGCGTCCCCTCCAAAGCGCTGCTAAAAAATGCGGAAGTGGCCCATCTGCTGAAAAAGCGGGGGCGGGAATTTGGCTTTAAGTTCGATAACCTGGAACTGGATTACAAGGCCGCATTCAAACGCAGCCGTCAAATTTCCGGCCGTCTGGTCAAAGGCGTCGGCTTCTTGATGAAGAAAAATGGCATTGACGTGTACGCAGGAAGCGGCCGACTTACCGGCCCAGAATCCATCAAAGTCACGCTCAATGAGGGCGGCGAAACAGACCTGACGGCGCGGCACGTCATCATCGCCACCGGCGCCCGGCCCCGGTTGCTGCCCGGCTTGGATGTGGACGGCCAGCGCATCATCACCTACAAAGAGGCGATTTTGAGCGACCAAGCGCCTGGAAAAGCGATCATCATCGGCGGCGGCCCCATCGGCGTCGAATTCGCCTACGTCTGGGCCAATTACGGCGTGGATGTGACCATTGTGGAGATGATGGAGCGCCTGCTGCCCAACGAAGAGCCGGAAATCAGCGCCGTCATCGAAAAAGCGTACAAGAAATTGGGCGTCACCTTGCACACCGGCGACCTGGTTGAGAAAGCGGAAAAAACGGATGAGGGGGTGCGTGTCACCCTGAAAAGTGGGGCGGAATTGACGGTGGATCAAATCATGGTGGCCGTCAGCTTTGTGCCCAACGTAGAAAACATCGGCCTGGAAGCGGCCGGCGTGGCTCTGACCGACCAGGGCGCCATCGGCATTGACGACGCCATGCGCACCAATGTGCCCAACATCTACGCCATCGGCGATGTGACGGCCAAGCTGATGCTGGCCCACGTCGGCTCGGCCATGGGAATTGTGGCCGCGGAAACCATCGCCGGACATCCCACCATCACCCTCGATTACCGCATGATGCCCCGCGCCACCTACTGCGTGCCCCAGGTGGCCAGCTTTGGCCTGACGGAAGCGCAGGCGAAGGAAGCGGGTTACGAGATTAACGTGGGTCAATTCCCCTTCCAACCCAACGGCAAGGCGCTGGGGCTGGGCGAACGGGAAGGGTTTGTCAAGATTATTTCGGATGCCAAGTACGGCGAAATTTTGGGGGCGCACATGGTTGGCCCGGATGTGACGGAACTGCTGCCGGAGCTGACGCTGGCGCATAATGCTGAACTCACCGCTGCAGAGATCGCCCGCAATGTTCACGCCCATCCCACCCTCAGTGAAGCCCTCATGGAAGCGGCGCACGGGGTGGAGGGGCAGGCGATTCATATTTAGCGGGACTGTTGGTCATAGCTTGATTGAGCGATTAAACCACTGCCTCTGGCAGTGGTTTAATTATTGGCGCTTAATGCGCCTGACCGGTTGGCGCGGCATGCGACCCTTCTGGTTGAAGGATTATACCCGTAGTTCTCCTTCTCTGGAGACTTGCGACATTTTGGCGCATTATCAGGGACAGGCAAACTGAAGGAGTTGAAACCGGGCCATGTCGGTAAACTGGGTGATGGCAGCGAGATTGGTTTGGCGGACGGCCGTCCAGTGCCAATAATTGGGCGTCATTTTCAGCAAATCCCGCGCGTCCGCTGCATCTAATACCAGTGGCGCGGACAGCGGGTACACCTGAATCAAATCAAAATCACGGCTCATCTGGGCCGTGATTTTTTCTTGCTTGTCAGCCTCGATGTTGAGCAGGTTAAATCGGGTACGCAGCTCTGGCAAATGGCCGGGAGCGGGGATGATGGTGAGTAAACGGCCGTCCGCCCCCAACACGCGGCTAAATTCAGTCGGGTTTCGCGGCGCAAAGATATTGACGATCACATCCACGCTGTTGGTTGCCAGCGGAATCAATTGGTTGACATCCGCCGCCATAAAACGGGCCGAGGGCAGTTGTTTGGCGGCCAGACGCGCGGCCGTTTTCGAGATGTCCAGGCCAAACAAGCGGGTTCCGGGGAAGCGGGCGGCCAGTTGGCGAGTGTAATACCCCTCGCCGCAGCCCGCATCCAGGAGAACGGCCGGGTTCTTGTCTACGGCCGTCGCCAGCAAATCCATCAGCGGCGCATACCAACCCTTCTCTAAAAAGCGGCGGCGGGCGTGCAGCATCTCCGCCTGGTCGCCCACAATCTTGGGCGGTTTCCCTCGCCAGCGCAGTAAATTGACATACCCTTCCCGCGCCACATCAAACGCATGACCTTGCCCGCAGCGCAAAACCCGCGCCGTCTCCGTCAGCGCCTGGCCACAAACCGGACAAATCACCCCGCGCCAATCCATACCCGCCAGTATACCACCTTTATCCCTCATCCTTCATCCTTCCGCCTCCTCCCTTGCATCCTGCCCTCAGATTACGTAAACTTCCAACATGGATAGAGTGGATTTTCGTTCCGATACCGTGACCTGGCCCACGCCCACAATGCGCGAAGCGATGGCCCACGCCCGCGTGGGCGATGATGTGTATGGCGAAGACCCCACCGTCAACGAATTAGAGGCGATGGCGGCTGAGATGACCGGCAAAGAAGCCGGATTGTTCGTCGCCAGCGGCACCATGGGCAATCTGACGGCTATTTTGACCCACGCCGCTCGCGGCGATGAAGCGATTGTGGGCGAAGACGCGCACACCTTCTGTTGGGAGGCGGGCGGTATGGCTGCGCTGGGCGGCGTTACCCCCCGGCCGCTGCCCACGGATCGGTTTGGGCGGATGGATTTGGACCGAGTGGAGACGGCCGTCCGTCCCGACAATCCCCATCTCCCCCGCACCAAACTCATCCTGACTGAAAACAGCTACGGCGCTAAAAATGGCTACCCCATCCCCCCTGACTATTTCGCCGGACTGCGGGAAATTGCCAACCAACATGGCTTGCGCTTGCACATGGATGGGGCGCGCTTGTTTAATGCGGCCGTGGCCCGCAACCTGCCCGCCAGCGAAATCACCAGACACGTGGATTCCGTCTCTTTTTGCCTCAGCAAAGGATTGTGCGCCCCGGTCGGTTCCGTTTTGTGCGGATCGGCCGATTTCATCCACCAGGCCAGACGCATCCGCAAATCGTTGGGCGGCGGCATGAGGCAGGCGGGCATCCTGGCGGCGGCGGGCATCATCGCCCTCACCGAAATGGTGGAACGGCTGGCAGACGACCATGCTCTCGCCCGCCGGCTGGCCGCAGGTCTCGCCCAAATTCCCGGCCTTATGGTAGACTTAGAGACGGTCAAGAGCAACATCATCTACTTTGGCCTGAGCGACGGCGCGCCCCTCTCCGCGCCCCAAATCGCCGACCAAATTCAGCAAAAAACCGGCATTTTATTGGGCGCAGAAAGTGAACGAGGCTTCCGCGCCGTTACACATTATTGGATTAAACAGAGCGATATTCAAACATTGATATCTGGTTTCCAATCAATACTGGCAGGGTGAGTTCTTTTTTCACCCTTCATCCTTCATCCTTTAAGACGGAGTCGTCTATGAGCAGTTTCCTGGGTCGAACCATCAATAACCGTTACCGGCTGGAGTCCCTGCTGGGGGACGGCGGCATGGGGTCGGTGTATCGGGCCACCGATCTGAACCTGGATCGGCAGGTGGCGATCAAGCTGATGCACAGCCATTTTGCCCGCCGCGCCGAGTTTCGCGCCCGGCTGATCCAAGAGGCGAAAACGGCCGCCCAACTCGATCATCCCTCCGTCGTCCGCGTCTTTGACTTTGGCGGCTCCGATTTGGGGCTGTTCATCGCCATGGAATACGTGGATGGCGGCAGTTTGCGCCAGCACTTGGCCCGGCTGCAACGGATGCGCAAATATCTGCCGCTGGCCCAAAGCCTGCAAATCGGCATCCAAATCGCCGACGCGCTGGATTACGCCCACCGGCGCGGCATCGTACATCGGGATGTCAAGCCGGGCAACATCATCCTCAAGCGGCTTAACCGGCCCGACGATCCTGGCGAACAGCCCTTCCGCGCCCTGCTCACCGATTTTGGACTGGTGAAATTGCAAGAAGGGGTGGACATGACCCAAAGCGGGGCCACGTTGGGCACGCCCACCTATATGTCGCCCGAACAATGCGCCGGGGATGATTTGGACGGCCGTACCGACCTCTACTCCCTGGGCGTGGTGTTGTACGAACTGTTCACTAACAAACTCCCCTTCACCTTCAAAACTTTGAACGAAGCCATCGCCGCCCACAACCGGGGCGACATGCCGCCGCCGGCCAGCCAGTATCGGGGCGACATTCCGGCCATCGTGGACCAGATATTGGCGCGGGCGCTGGCAAAATCCCCTGAAGAGCGGTTTGCTGACGGGGTGGAAATGGTCGGCGCCCTGCGCAGCGCTCTGGTCGCTTTGGAAGGCGCTCCCACCCAGATCATGATTCGGGAAGAGGCGGACATTTTAGATCGCGTCAGCGAGCCGCCGCCGGGGTATGAACTACACATTGAGACGCCGGGCCATCCTGTGAGCGTGGTGCCGCTGAGCCAGGCTATCGTCACCTTGGGCCGTAATTCCGATAACGATGTGGTGTTGTCGGCCGAGGGCGTCTCCCGCCACCATGCCCGCTTGCAGGCCACTTCGTTGGGCTGGGAGATTGTGGATTTAGGCGGCATCAACGGCACCTATCTCAATGAAAAGCAGCTTCCGGCCAACGAAGCGACGGCTTTGGAACCCGGCTCGCGGCTGCGGGTGGGGCCATACCAACTGCTGCTTCATGCCCCCGAAATTGGCGGCGTCGCCGCCGCTGAAGCCGCGATTGACTCAGACGCGCTAACCCAAATGGGGCAGACGACGCCGGGCGTAGAAGAGACGGAGCCGGTCGTGGATCCGTTGGCGTTGTATGCGCCCGGAGACAAATTTACGGTGACGCCGGGCGAACTGTTGGAGATTCCGGTGGAGATCGTCAACCGGGGCCACCGGGACGACCGGGTCAGCGTGCGCGCGGTGGGGATTCCCGCCGATTGGTTGGCCGGGCCGCCCACTTTTGTGTCGGTTCCGGCGGGGGAGACGGCGCAGTTGAAAGTGAACATCAGGCCGCCGCGACACGGCCGTACCCCGGCCGGGCGGCAGCGTTTGCGCCTGGAGTTAGTCTCTCAGCAAAACCCACAGTTACAGGCAGCGAAAAACATCACCCTGATGGTAGGCACATTTGTCGCTTTTGATGCCAGCCTGGATGCTGAAGAAATCCGGGCGCCGGGCGTTCTCACCGTCAATATCCAAAACAGCGGCAACGCCACCGCCGATTTTGCCCTGGTGGCCCGCGACCGGCAGGGGGCGCTTCGTTTTCGCGGCGAAACGGGCCGGATTCACCTGAATGCCGGGCAGGCGGCCCGCATCGAATTGGAGGTGGATGCCCGCCGCCAAAGCTGGTTTGGCGGCGGCGAGATTTATCCCTTTGAAGTGGAGGTGGTGTCTCGCGCCGGCGGACGGCAAACGTTGACGGGGCAGGCGATTGCCAAAAGTGTGCTGCCTATGGGGGCGCTGTTGGGCTTTCTGTTTGTGGTGACGTTTGCCTGTGTGTTGGGCGGGTCGTTCCTGCTGTTTGGCCGGGATGATGATGGGCCGGTCTCGCCCACGCCGGATGTGGCGCTTATTGCCGGAACGCAGACGGCCGTCGCCGCCACCCAAGCCATCAACGGCGGTACAGCCACCAGTTCAGCCGCCACCGCCGCCGCCGAGGGGGACACGGATGGGGATGGTTTGAGCAACGCCCAGGAAGTGGTGTTGGGCACAGACCCGGAAAATCCTGATACGGATAATGACGGCTTGAAGGATGGGGATGAACTGTTTATTTTCCTCAGCGATCCGCTGAAACGAGACACGGATGGGGATTTGCTGTTGGATGGGGATGAGGTGGAAACGTATGGCACAGATCCGACGAAAGCGGACACGGATGAAGATGGGGTGTCGGACAGCGTGGAAATCGCGCAGGGCACAGACCCATTGGTAGGAACGACGCCGACGCCGACGGAAACAGCCGTGCCCACCGACGAAGCCACACCCACCAACACCCCTACCATCACGCCTACGCCAGAACCGAGCATCACCCCCGCCATCACCGATACGCCGGAACCTTCGACGACGCCGACCAACACCCACACGCCCACCCCAACCCCCACACCTTCGCAAACGCCGACGCCATCGCAAACACCCAGCGCCACCCCTACCGCTTCGACCACGCCCACGCTGACGCCCACCGCCACCCCCACAAACACGCCCATGCCGGCGCCGCAACTGGCCTGCGTCATCACGCCGCCGACGGTGGATGGGGTGTTTAGCGTGGCCGAATGGAGCGGCAACCCCTTCTTCCAGTTCCAACCATCGGGCAGCAGCGGCAAATTGGTGCAAGTGTTCATGGGACGGGACGCGGATCGGTTATACATGGCGTTCCTCATCAACGATGACACCGATGACGCCACTGATTCGTTGCGGCTTTATTTCGACGGCACCAACAATGGCGGCGATCCGGATACGGAAGACCGCTTTTTCCAGATTGTGCGTGACAATACGCAGTCGGTTTGGGCCGGTATTGGCAGTAATTCTGACGGCAAGAATTGGAATTCGGCGTATAGTAGCGGCAACTGGACGGCCGTCATCGGCGAACCGGGCGGCAACCAATGGGTGGTGGAGATGGAAGTGGATGTCTCCGCCGAAATGAGTTCGTTAGCCAATCCCTTTGGTCTGATGACTCAGGTGCTTTACACTGGCGAATTGGCTTCCTGGCCGGAAGGCGCCGCCTCCAGCAACGCCAATACCTGGCAAGATGTGAACGATGTTTCTTGTCCGTAGGAACAATTTATGAATAATCTTCCTCTTTTTAATGCCCCTAGAAAAATCGCTCCGCATTATGAACCAGACGCAGACATTGTTTTATATCAAGGGGACACCAATGATTTTATGGAGACGATTCCTGATGAATCCATCAAACTGATCATCACATCGCCGCCGTACAATCTGGGGAAAGCGTATGAAAAGAAAGTTGATATTGAAGAATATCTTTCTGGTCAGGCGCAGACCATTGAAACTCTGTACCGGAAGCTAAGACCAGATGGCAGTATCTGCTGGCAAGCGGGTAATTTTGTGGAAAAAGGCGAGGTTTTTCCTCTTGATATGTATTACTATCCAATTTTCAAAAACTTAGGTTTATCTTTGAGGAATCGGATCATCTGGCATTTTGGTCACGGTTTGCATACCAGGAAACGATTTTCTGGTCGTTATGAAACAATTTTGTGGTTCACCAAATCAGAGGAGTACACGTTCAATCTTGATCCGGTTAGAGTGCCATCCAAATACCCCGGAAAGCGGCATTACAAAGGCCCAAACAAAGGAAAACCTTCAGGAAATCCAAAAGGGAAGAACCCTTCTGATGTTTGGGAAATTTTGGCAGCAGAGTGGGATTCTTGTTTTTGGGAAATCCCAAATGTGAAATCAAACCATCCGGAAAAGACGGGGCATCCTTGTCAATTTCCAATCGAATTAGTTGAACGTTGTGTGTTGGCTTTGACGAATGAAGGCGATTGGGTGTTTGATCCCTATGCCGGCGTGGGTTCGGCACTGATTGCGGCTGTAAAAAGAAAGCGCAAGGGAATGGGCAGCGAGAAAAATAAGGAATACGTTGACATAGCGCATAAGCGAATCGCAGCATTCTATAACGGCACATTGTTTATTCGGCCGTTGGGAAAGCCGGTTCACAAACCCACAGGCCGGGAGAAGGTGTCACAAATCCCGCCTGAATGGCAGAGTGTGACTCAAAAACGATTGCTGGAAAAGCGAGAGGATTACGAGTGAAGATAGGGGGCGTTTATTCATTCAACGGAGGCAAAGAGGCTTCAGAAAAGAAGTATGCTGCTGCATTGCAGGAAATCACGCAGATTATTACGGCCGTTGACGGAAATCGTCATAAAACCAAGAGAAGCCGCGAAAAAACGATGCCGGGAAAAATGCTGTACAAACCTGGATCATTGAACAAAGCGTTTACCCGTGAATTTGAATCGAGAGAATGGCATAAGCATAGAGTGTTATGCGATTATCCGACTGAGTTTTATACAGAAAATTATTCTCCCACAATGTCATTGCGTGGCGCATTCCGTGAGATGGATTTCATCAAAAACCGGGTCGGCGTTGAAGTTCAGTTTGGCAAATATGCTTTCATGGTCTACAACGTCTGTGCCAAAATGACGATTTTTCACAACCAGGGTGTGATTGATGTAGGTGTTGAGATTGTGCCGCTGAAGGCGTTGGCAGGCGAAATGTCTACAGGCGTCTCTTATTTTGAGTAATTTGTCTGGGATCTTGAGCATCGGGGTGTGGCTGATATTGATATTCCGGTTTTGATTTTGGGTATTACTGTTTGACGGGGGTCAGCTGAAATGAGGATAACCTATGAAAATCCATTTCTACGCCACCTTACGCCAGATTGCCGGACAAAAGACGATTGAGTTTGATTTGCCCGATGATGTAACTTTACGTCAGGTGTTGGCTGCGATTCTGGAGCGGTTTCCGCCAATGGTACGGGAGTTGGTGGATGAAAATGGGGAGCTGTACCCGCACGTGCATATGTTCGTCAACGGCCGTGACGCCCCCTACCTGGCCAATCGCATGGACACTCTCATCAAACCCAATGACAAGGTGGATATGTTCCCGGCGGTGGGAGGCGGTGGCCTATGATCCACATTGACCGCACCATTCGCAGCATTCCAGCCTGGTTGATGGAAGCCTATTTACAGGAAGTGGGGGGAGAGAAGGGGGAGGACGGCCGTATCGCTGGCGCAGGCTGGACGGCCCAAGTCGAGCAAATCGAAGATTACCAAATCAGTTCCCTCGTCATCGGCCAAATCCGGGTGCAAATAGATGCCGAAGACCACATTTGGCCGGACTTGAGCAAACGAATCGAAACCAAACTTCTGCGCGGCGGCGGCTGAATCAAAGGATGAAGGCAGAAGGATGAAGGATGAAAAAAGCCCGTTCTCATCGAGAACGGGCTTTAATTTTGAAAGGAAAATGAGGGTGTCAGAAATTTCAGCCTTCAACCCTCATCCTTCATCCTTTTAGAGAATCCCCATCGCCTTCAATTTACTTTCCGGAACCACGCCATTCTCCCATTCGCGGGCAGCGTAATACTCTTCCAGCATCAAATCCAGCTCGCACACATGCCCTTCCGAGCCAGGCATGGTGGAAGGTTCATGCGTGAACCGCTTCGGCAAATAGTCGCTGCCTTCACCGAAACCGGCCAGGTTGTTGTAATACCGTTCCAGGTTGTAGATGCGTTCGCCTGTTTCCAACACCTCATCTACTGTGAACGAATCCAGACCCACCATAGCTGCGTATTGGGTCGCATACTCCTCCGCGCCCTCGGCAAATGCGCTGAATTTGCACAAATCCAGGCTGTCGGAGAAGGCGTGAAGATCCTGCAACAGTTTAGTTACCTCACCCTTGCCTTTCCATTCCAGCGGATCGGCCGTTAGCGGGATCAGGCTCAATTCCACGGCCGGGGTATACGCCCGCAGATGGCAGGCGCCCCGGTTACTGGTGGCATAGGCGATGCCCATACCCTTCAAGCCGCGCGGGTCATAGGCTGGAATGCCCTGGCCTTTCACCGACATCGCGATCTCCGGGTAGCCGTAATGATTAGCTACGGCGTTAATGCCATTCGCCAACAAATCACCAATACCTTCCCGGTGGGCCACCTTCGCGATCAACGCCACCATGCTTTGATAGTTGCCCCATTCCAGGGCCGCATCACCATTGCTCAAGCCGCGCTCCGACGCCTCCATATAGGTGGAGAGGACATCGCCGATTTCGATGGCGTCCATACCATAATCATTCGCCAGGTCAATCATCTTGGCCACAGAATTTACATTGTCATTGCCGCAGTTTGCTCCTAATGACCATGCCGGTTCGTATTCCAGGCTCTCCATATGCAATCCGGCATATTCGCCTTCCGTGATTTTGACCTCTTTCTTGCAGGCCACCGGGCAGGCGTGGCAGGTGGGATTGCCGACCAGGATGTTGTCATTGACAAATTCGCCGCTGATCAGTTCCGCTTTTTCGCCAAAGGAGGTGACTTTGCCGTTAAAGGCAGGCAGCGCCCCCATGTTGCTGGTGATGTTCATGAGTACATTGGTGCCATAGACGGAGAGGCCGCCTTTGCGCGGGCTGGTGATATTCTTCTCGTCCATGATGGTGGCCAATGCCCGGTCGTGGGCCGTTTTCCAGGCGTCCTTGTGGACTGGTTTGGGGAAATTCTTCTTCGCCTTCACCACGATGGCTTTCAGGTTCTTGCTGCCGCCGACACAACCGGTGCCGCCACGGCCGCTGGCCCGATCATCTTCATTCACCCAACAGGCGTACTTCACCAGGTTCTCGCCCGCCGGGCCGATGGCGATCACCGTCAGGTCTTTTTCGCCATATTTATCCTGGAAATGTTTAATGGTCTCGTGAATGCCCTTGCCCCATACCTCAGACGCATCCCGCAGTTCGACGTTTCCGTCTTCAACGTAAGCATAGGTCGGTTTGTCCGCTTTGCCTTTGAAGATCAAGCCGTCAAACCCGGCCCAACGAAGCCGCGCCGCCGACCAGCCGCCATGATGGCTGTCGGTGACGGTTCCGGTAAGGGGGGACTTGGTGACGACGGCCATACGGCCGCTCATGTTGGCCGCGGTGCCGGTGAGGGGGCCATTCATAAAGCAAAGCAAGTTATCGGGTGAGAGGGGGTCTACTTCCGCGCCGTTTTCCAGCATGTAGCGTACGCCCAGGCCGCGAGCGCCAATGTACTTGCGCGCCCATTCTTCCGGGATGGGTTTGTAATCAACCTTGCCACTGGTCATATCAACGTGACCCATCCGATGTGCATATCCGCCAAGAGCCATAATGTTATCCTCCAAAACTAAATAAACGTTATATGGTTAATGGGAAATGCGGCTGGTAGATTGCCGCAGGTTCTTTCAGACTGGCCGGAAATGACCGGACTGTGTCTCAAAGAGCCTTTTGTTGGGGATTAATTGATTGATTCGATCACCTCCTCTTGTTTGAGTTTCTATGTGCGGAGCATAGGCTCCGGGAGAATACGATGTGGGCTGGATGTTGTGTTGAGATGGGAAAAATGTGTTTCCCAGTGTGAATTTGATAATGACTCCCGTGACAATAAAAATTATAGCAGAACCTTTCCATGGCGTTCGGAATCATTCTTATTAAGTGTTTTTTTAATATTAAGTTATAATTTACCAAACTCAGTAGATCAAGATTTTCGCCACGAATGCCACGAATTACACGAAAAACACGTTCTTAATTCGTGAAATTTGTGCAATTCGTGGCAGGTTTTGGATCTACTGAAACTACGTAAAATCATCATTGGTAACTTTCCCACAAACTCGAACCGTCTTAGCGAGTTAATTCATGGATAGTTTGCAAAACATTCGCACATTTGATCCGCTGCCGGTGCTGGCCCATCCCCAGCGGTTGGCGATTTTGCGCTTTTTGATGGCAGGGAACGGCACCTTGTCGCAAATTGCCAGAGCCATGGACACATATCCGGCGCAGGTGCGGCATCACCTGAAGCAGTTGGAGGCAGCCGGGCTGGTGACGCTGCAATTCACGCGGGTGGCCGGCGGCTTTGTGGAGAAGTATTACCGGGCGTTGGCGCAGGCGTTTGTGATTAATCTGGCGATTGTGCCGGAACGTCCGCAGCAGACGGCCGTCATGGCCTGGGGCAGCCACGATTTAGGGATGGATCTGCTGGCCAAGAAAATGCAAGAAACCGAAACCGCCCCCGATTTGTACACTGTGCCGGTGGGCAGCCTGGATGGACTGGTGGCGTTGCGGCAGGGGATGTGTCAGGTGGCGGGCTGCCATCTGCTGGATGCCGAAAGCGGCAAGTACAACCTGTCTTTCGTGCGCCATTTCTTCCCTGGCGAGCCGATGCGCTTGATGACGCTGGCCCACCGGCAGCAGGGATTGCTGGTGATGCCCGGCAATCCGGCCCGAATTGAATCGCTGACCGATTTGGCGCGGGAGGACGTGATGTTCATCAACCGTAACCGGGGGGCGGGGACGCGCTTGTGGCTGGATCGGCAGTTGCGCCAACTGGGGTTGTCCGGCGCTCAAATCAAAGGGTATGAAGCCACGGCCGTCACTCATGTGGAGGTGGCGCAGGCGATTGCGATGGGAGAGGCGGATGTGGGACTGGGGGTAGCGGCGGCTGCTCGCCGCTTTGGCCTCGATTTTGTGCCGCTGTTCACCGAGCGGTATGACCTGGCGCTGCTGGAAGAGAGCATGGAGGAGCCACTGTTGCAACCAATGCTGGATGCGTTGCAGACGGCCGTTTTCCGGCAAGAACTGGCCGGGCTGGGCGGGTATGACATAACGCAAACGGGGGCCGAAATTAAAGTGGAGGCTTGATTTGTGGGAAAAACGAAAAACGAAAAACGGAATGGGTACGTCTCTCTGCTTATCTTGTTTTGTCTCATTTTTTTGTTGGCGGCTTGTGGGCAAACATCGTCTGGAAGCGGGGACATCATCCTGGCGACAACGACCAGCACCCAGGATTCTGGCTTGCTGGACGAACTGATCCCGCTATTTGAAGAACAATCCGGTTATAACGTGAAAATTATCGCGGTGGGCACGGGCAAGGCGTTGAAGATGGGCCAGGAAGGGAATGCCGATGTGCTGCTGGTACACGCCCCGGATGCCGAGCAGGTGTTGGTGGATAACGGGACGGCCGTTGACCGGCGATTACTCATGCACAACGATTTCGTCATCGTCGGACCACCGGCTGACCCGGCCGGCGCGCGTGGGGAAAGCGACTCGGCGGCGGCGCTGGCCCAAATCGCCCGGCAGCAGGCCGTTTTCGTCAGCCGGGGAGATGATTCAGGCACGAACAAGAAAGAGCTGGCCTTGTGGGCGGAAACGGCCGTCTCCCCCTCCGGCAACTGGTATCTGGAATCGGGGCAGGGGATGGGCGCCACCCTGCGCATCGCCTCCGAAAAAAGCGGCTACACATTGACCGACCGCGCCACCTATCTGGCGCTGCGGGAAACGCTTGACCTGGAAATTTTGGTAGAAGGGGACGAATCGCTGAAAAACATCTATCACATCATGCGCGTCAATCCGCAAAAGTGGCCGGCCGTTAACGAAGCGGGCGGTGCGGCTCTGGCCGATTTCTTCACCAGCCCGGAGACGCAGGCGCGTATTGCCGGGTTTGGCGCGGACAAATACGGCCAGCCGCTTTTTTTCCCCGATGCGGGGAGCTAGAGGATGGGCATTTCTCTCTAACTCTCGCTCTAATCTTATGAATCTGATTTGGGAAGGCATGCAACAGGCGTTTCGACTGCTATTCGCCGGCGATGGCGAGGTGTTTTACATCACCTGGTTGTCGCTGAAAATTTCGGGGCTGGCCACGGCCGTCAGCCTGCTCATTGGTCTGCCGTTGGGAACCTGGTTGGCGTTGGGCGATTTCCCCACCCGCCGCTTCTGGCTCAGCCTGATCAACACCGGCATGGCCCTGCCCCCCGTCGTGGTGGGATTGGCCGTCTCCATCTCTCTCTGGCGCAGCGGGCCGCTTGGCTTCCTCAATCTCATTTACACGCCGACGGCCATCGTCATCGCCCAGGTCATCATCGCCGCCCCCGTCGTCACCGGGCTGACGGCCGCCGCCTTGCAGCAACTTGATCCCCGGCTGCGCTTGCAGTTGTTGGGATTGGGCGCGTCTCGTTGGCAGATGGTTTGGTGGCTGTGGCGGGAAGCGCGGCTGCCTCTGCTGGCGGCGCTCATGGCCGGATTCGGCAGCGTCATTTCCGAAGTGGGCGCGTCCATGATGGTGGGCGGCAATTTGCGCGGCGAGACGCGGGTGTTGACGACGGCGATTGTGCTGGAGACGGGCAAGGGGGAGTTTGCGCTGGCGATTGCCTTGAGCCTCATTTTGCTTTTGCTGGCGTATCTGGTGAATTTGGGGTTGACGTGGGTGCAGCAAAACCAAAGACGAAAAACATGAATCTCTGCCACGAATTACACGAATTACCAGCAATTCCAAATCTGAAATTAGTAGGGGCAGGATGGGCGGGAAATCATCTCGTCTTTGCCGAACGGAGGTGTCTCCCGCCCATCCCGCCCCGAAAATGGCCGAAATCGGGGCGAGATGGCGCGGAATAACGTTGTTCTTTTATGCCAAGGCCATACCGCGCCATCCCGCCCCTACCAAACGCCGTTTAGATTTGGAATTGCTGACGAATCACACGAATTTAGGCGGTTTCAATTCGTGCAATGTAACTACTAAGCCCCTCTGGAATTTCACCACGAAGACACGAAGGCACAAAGAAAAACCAGAGAAACTTTGTGTCTTTGTGCCTTTGTGGTTAGTAGTTACCGTGCAATCAGTGAAATTCGCGGCAAAAAATTAACGCATGGAACTATTTGAACTTCGCAATTTGCAGGTGGGCCGGGACGGCCGTCAACCCATCCTGACGATTGACCATCTGGACATCAAAGCCGGGGAATCGTTGGCGCTGATTGGGCCGAACGGCTGCGGCAAAAGCACGCTGCTGCTGACGCTGGCGCGATTGCTGCCGCCGCTGGCCGGGGAGATATGGTTTGGCAGACGGCCGCTCTCCGCCTACAACGCCCTCGATTACCGCCGCCGTATCGGGCTGGTGTTGCAAGAGCCGCTGCTGCTGGACGCTTCGGTGTTCGCCAATGCCGCCGCCGGATTGCGCTTTCGCCGTCTGAACCGGGCAGAAATCGCCCCGCGTGTGGGAAAATGGTTGGAGCGATTGGGTGTCGGCCATCTGAAAAACCATCCGGCGCGGCAGTTGTCCGGCGGCGAGGCGCAGCGGGTCAGTTTAGCCCGCGCCTTTGCCCTGGAGCCGGACTTGCTGCTGCTGGACGAACCGTTTGCGGCACTGGACGCGCCCACCCGCGCCGGGCTGCTGGCCGATTTTCAACCGCTGCTGGCCGAGTCGGGAGTGACGGCCGTCTTCGTGACGCATGACCTGGATGAGGCGATGATGTTGGCGGATCGGGTGGCGGCGCTGCTGGACGGCCGTTTGCGCCAGGCAGGGCCGCCGGAACAGGTGTTTAGCGCGCCTGCGGATCCGGATGTGGCCGCTTTCGTGGGCGTGGAGACGATTTTGCCTGGGCGAGTGGCGGCCCGGCGCAACGGCTATCTGGTGGTGGATGTGGGCGGGCGCGAGTTGGAAGGGATGGGGACGGCTGGCAGTCGTTCGGCCGTGCCTGGGCAAGAGGCGATGTTGTGCGTCCGCCCGGAAGATGTGACGCTGTGGGCCAGTCAGGAGTTGCCCCCATCCAGCGCCCGCAACCAGTTATCCGGCCGGGTGGCGCGGCTGATGCCGCAGGGGGCGCAGGTGAAAGTGGTGGTGGATTGCGGTGTGCCGGTGACGGCGCTGATCACGCGGGCGTCGGCCCAAGAAATGGGGTTGGTGCCAGGAACCGGGGTGACGGTGACGTTCAAGGCCAGCGCCACCCACCTGATTGTTCGCTGAGCCGGCACTTGCCGCCGCTATTTACGTTTCGGCCCCGCTTTCGTTTGTTTCGTCGGTGAAGGCGGCGGTAACGGCCGCGTCCGACAGCGCATCATAGGCCGGTTTCAGCCACTGTTCAATATCCTCCATAAAAGCGGGATTGCCCAATCGCGCCAACGCCGGGTAGAGTGATGACGGTGGGGCGATTTGGGTTTGGAAACGGGCAGCTTCTTCCCCAATCGCCCAAAAATCGGTTAACGAGTCGGGCAATGGCGGTGGCGGATCGTATTCGGGAACGGCCGTTTCCTCCAAACCGCCGGCCCCCTGCTGCTGGCTCAAAGCATCCAAAAGCTCATCCTGCGTCTTGCCCCGCAGCCGGAACAGCAAAAAGGGATCTTCGTCAAACCGTTCCGCCAGAATATAATGCACCGCTGCCAGGTGCTTGCACACGCTGGCCCAATCGGGGCAGTTGCAATCCTGCGTCAAATCCCGCGCCGTCGTTGGAAAAAGAGACAGGTTTACATCAGCAAACGCCTCTTCAATCTCCGGCGGCATCTCTCCGGCCAGCAGTTGGGCCATGAAGATGGGCCGGGCGGCCAGCGCTTCGATGATTTGTTCCCACTGTTTGTCAGTTAGGGGTTTGATTTGGATGGCAGTTTTGTACGGCCGTCTCCTTGACCCCTGCACCTTGCCAATTACCTCTCCCGCTCCCTCCGTCAGCGACACCACCTGTCCCTTGCGCGCATACCGCCGCCCGCGCCCCAAACGGCCGCGATCCATCAACCGTTCCATCGCCTCAATCCAGCGCGTCGCCCACCAACTCTTCACAAACGCGCCGCGCTTGCTCTTGGCTTTGATGCCCTCATCCGTTTCGATTGTTGGTTTTGTTTTATAGTTATAGTACCAGCTCATAAGATTCCTCTGTCACTTTCCCGCTTTCCTGCACCCAATAATAGGTAAACTTGGCGACGGGTTGGAACCATTTGATTTTCTGAGCGAGAGACCGGTAACGAGGAAAATCTGGTAATGCCATCCCTAATCTAGCCTCACCATTTTCCCCACGATATTGCAAAATGTCGAATGTCGCTTGTTTGAACCAATGTCCAGCTTGAGTGGATGGATGCGTCCTTTTCGTTCCTTCAGGATAACCTTTTACAGTTATCCATAAAATTTCCCCATCATGTTCAGCCTCAATATCTTTCCCCCGTTCCTTACTTGCAGTATTAGCTGCTGAACGAATAACATAATCACGTTGTTCAAGGTATCGCACAACAGAGGTCTGTACATTTCCCTCCCAAAACCAGGGTTTGACGTTATCCGGCTTCACATTTGGAGGTGTAGGGGGAGGTTGTTTGCCTTCATTCCAAAAATTATGAATTTTGCCATTCACCCGCCGACGAATCACTAAACCTTCGCGTTCTAACTGCCGACAGCGGCTATTGGCCTGCTGTCGGGCGCTTAATTGCAACGCTTCTGCTAACGCATCATCATCAATTCCATTTTGATGTTGTTGCAAATAGGCTATGATTTTCTCACGTATTGTTACCATCAAGCGTTCCTGTCACGACTCGTTTGTATTCGACAAGCCATTTCCGCCTTCGATAAATTCTGTTCGTCCATTAACTGACATATTTGATAGGCAATGACACGCTTGATACCGATTGCTTCCGCTTCTGTTAGAAACCCTTCTTCTTCTAGAAAATTATCCAGCGTGTCACCTAAATGTTGTTCGTTCATTTTGTCCCTCTCAATGGCTGGCTTGGGATAATTTTTCAGTTACCCATTGATGATTGATGCTCTTGCCACTAATTGCGGCAGCTTTGGCTACAGCAGCATGTATTTCCGTGGGAATGCGCAACATGAGCCTGCCAGAGTATGGTTTTTGAGGGTCTTCTCCTCGTTCCGCGCAGCTCTCCAAATAAAAATCTACCGCTTCCTGAAATGCGTGGCGCACATCGACCACACTTTCCCCATGAAGGGTAATAATGTCCCGAATACCGAACACCCGGCCCACAAAGCATTCATCTTCATCGCTGTATTCAATGCGGGCGGCATAATTTTTGTATGTCATTGGTTTCATAATTTAACCTTCACTTTCTCAACTTTACCAACGAGCGCAAATCGGCCGTTGTCATCTCCGTCAGCCAATTTTCGCCCTTACCGACGACGCTTTCGGCCAATGCCTTCTTATCTTCAATCATCTGATCAATCTTCTCCTCCACCGTGCCCAGGCAGACGAATTTATGCACCAGCACGTTGCGCGTTTGGCCGATGCGGAAGGCGCGGTCGGTGGCCTGGTCTTCCACGGCCGGATTCCACCAGCGGTCAAAGTGGAAAACGTGATTGGCGTTGATCAGGTTCAGCCCCGTGCCGCCCGCTTTCAGCGACAGCACAAACACCGGCGGCCCATCCTCCGCCTGGAAACGGCGCACCATCTCCGCCCGCTTCTTGGGACGCACGCCGCCATGCAAAAAGAGCGTCTGCACGCCAAAGCGCTCCTGAATGTACTGCTTGAGCAGCCCCCCCATCTCCGTAAACTGGCTGAACAGCAGCAGCCGGTCGCCCTTGGCCAATACTTCGTCCAAAATGGCGTGGAAGCGGCGCAGTTTGCCGCTGCGGTTGTTGTCCTCGAACGGGTTGTAGGTTTCGCCCTGATGCAGGTATTGGACGGGATGATTGCACACCTGTTTGAGCTGCATCAACATGCTTAACACCATCCCTTTGCGAGCGATGCCGCCATCTTTCTGTTCCTCAATGGCTTGCAGCGCATCTTGCACGACGGCTTCATACAAGGTGGCCTGTTCCTCGCTGAGGTGGCAGTACACTTTCACTTCCGTTTTTTCGGGCAGGTCGGTAATCACGGTGGGGTCGGTTTTGAGGCGGCGCAGGATAAACGGCCGTGTCAGCCCCCGTAACTTTTTCGTCGCTTCCGCATCCCCATACTTTTCGATGGGCAGCGTAAACTGCTTACGGAATTTCTTCTGCCCGCCCAAAAAGCCGGGATTCAAAAATTGCATAATTGACCACAATTCCGACAGCCGGTTCTCCACCGGCGTCCCCGTCAGCGCCAGCCGGAACCCGGCCGGCAGACTGCGAATGACCTGCGCCTGTTTGGTGTTGGGGTTTTTGATATTTTGGGCTTCATCCAGAGCCACGCCCAACCACGCCACCTGCCGCATCGCCTCCGCATCGCGGCGGACGAGGGCATAACTGGTCAACACCATGTCCACCTCCTGCGCGGCGGCGATGAACTCATCGCCGCGCAGCCGGTCGCTGCCCTGATGCGCCATCGTTTTCAAGCCGGGCGTAAATTTTTCGCTCTCTATCTGCCAGTTGGTGACGACGGAGGTGGGGCAAATGAGCAAAATCGGCGCCGGTAGTTGGCCGGATTCGTTTTTGAGTTTTTGCGTCATTGTCAGCATCTGAATTGTCTTGCCCAGGCCCATATCGTCTGCCAAAATGACGCCCATCCCCCAGCGGCGGGTGAAGTCGAGCCAGGAGTAGCCGTATTGTTGATACGGCCGTAACACCCCCCTCAATCCCTGCGGCGGCGGCAAAACTTCCAGCTTCTCATCCCCCTGCAATTTGTCCAGCCAACTTTGCAGCCAATCGTCCATCTCCACGCCGTCAATAGGCAGACCATTGCGCGTTTCCGCGCCGCCCAAGCCCAACTGCATCGCTTCGTGCAAGGAAAATGTCCCTTCCAACGTCTGCTGCTTCTGCCAAAACTGGATGGCGGCTTCGATTTGCTCCGGGTCAAGCTGCACCCATTGACCGCGAATCTGCACCAGCGGCGATTTAAGCGCGACCAACGCATCGAATTCCTCGCGGGTGAGCGCCGTGTCACCGATGGATAACTGCCAGCGGTATTTGACCAGATTTCTCAGATTCATGTGACCAGAGGAGACCTCGGCCGTGCCTTTTTTGCCGCCGCTCAATTTCAGGCGCGCGCCCAACCGCGTCCCTGGTTTGTTCCACCAGGGCGGGGTCAGCAGCCCAAAACCGCTCTGTTCTAACTGTGGGGCGCAGTGACGCAAGAACTCAAACGCCCCCTGGGAGGTCAGCCTGATGGCGACGGGGTTCTTCCGGTTCAGGCTCTGTTTGATGGGCGCAAAGAAACGGCCGGCGTAGCCCAATCCGGTGAGCAGCCGCTCCTGGGGGCGGTCAAAGCGACGGTCGAGCGCTTCCAAAACGCCGCCGCGCGTCCGCCACACCTCGGCGGCAGGCACAATCAGGCTGGCGTCGTCCCGCGCCTGCAGCAGGTAGTGCAAGCGCCACTTTTTACCTTTGGCCTGTTGGCCGGGCGCTTCCAGACGAAAGGCCACGCGATAATGTTTGTCGCCGGCGATGGTCAGGGCGCGTGTCCAGGCGCGGTAGCTGCTGTAGAGATGCTGTAATTGGGCGACGCTGCCGGTGACGGCCGGATCAACGTCAAACAGCGCCCGCAACCAGCGTTCGGCCGGGCTGTTCCCAGTGGGCAGGAATAATTTGCGTTGAGTTCCCCAATTGCGGGCGGCGGCGTCAGTCATGTGGTTGAGAAAGTTGTCTAAAATGGCGCGGGGCGGGATGGTTTCGTCGGGGTTGTCGGCGGCGGCGCGGCAGATAGCGGGCATGGCGGCGGCCAGTTGGGTGAGGCGGCGGGCGTCGTGTTCGCTGTCTAGAATGGGCTGCCAGCGGGCTTCGTAGCGGGGGTCGCGTCCCTCTCGGATTTCAACCAAGGTGGGGCGCAGTTTTTGCTGGGCCAGGATTTCCAGGGTGAAGTTGATGGCGTGTTGGGCGAAACGGCCGTCTCCCCCCACTCTTGTCCCCATCAAATCAACATCATTGAGCGCAACCAAAAATCGGAAAGCGTCATCCGCATCCAGCCGGATTCCGTTCACAATCCAGGGACGTAGTTCCGGCGGGGCGTCATCTTGTTCCCAATCGTGCAGCAGTTCTGGCGAAGGCGCGGGGCCGTATTTGTCGGTCGGCAGCCAGAGGGTGACGGCGTGTTGGCTGAACTGACGTTTGTGCCAGGGAATGGCTTGCCGTATGAGAACGGCCAACGGATCATGATTCAAAGTGAACGAATGGGGTTGGGCTGATTTTTTGCGCCGGTCCCGTTTGGGTTGGAGGGCTACGGCCGTTTCCGCCCACACAAACAACCCCCCTTCATCACCAGGAGAGCGGGGCATCAGCCAATGGGTGTGTAAAACTTGCATTTACTTATATTCTCGAAAAGATTATCCTGCTCAGGTAAAATCCGGGCAAGTTTAGCTTAAAATTTCGTTTTTAGAAAAGGAAGAAAGAAATGGCACGCATAGAAAAAGATGAAGAACGAGAAGAATGCATTCATAATGAAGTGATAGTTGACGCTTATGACGCGGAAGAACAGGCGATGGGCTGGTATTATTACCTGGCTGAGTCCATGACATTTCCATGGGAGCGCCGCTGTACCAACTCAAGCCTATTGATGTAGATGAAGAAACCCGTCGGGTGATCGAAGATTGGCAATACTGGGTTGCCAGAGGCTATCAATTTGGCTGAACTATGTCTGAATATCGCGCAAATACATAGCGCGGTAAACCGCAAATGAGCAATGAACAATGAGCAATGAACAATGAGCAATGAGCAATGAGCAATGAACAATGAGCAATGAGCAATGAGCAATGAGCAATGAGCAATGAGCAATGAGCAATGAACAATGAGCAATGAGCAATGAGCAATGAGCAATGAGCAATGAGCAATGAACAATGAGCAATGAGCAATGAGCAATGAGCAATGAGCGTATCTTCTCAATAAACAGGGGGGACAGAGTTAACGGGGCTCCCCTGTTGGTAAAGGATGAAAAGCTGGAGTCTGTTGTCGGATGAGATCAGTTAAGCTGGGCAAAACAAAAGCGTCAGCTACCCGGTCATAAATG
>JAJRVV010000070.1 GCA_024277135.1 Chloroflexota bacterium
AAGAGAAGCACGATTGCTTTTCGCGCTCCTTCTACATCTTGAATCATTTGCGGGTTGAAGTTGTCTAACATGCAATCTATGGTATGCTGATTTTCCTGATTTTGCTACCCCGAATTTTTGAGAAGATACAATGTTTTTGCCTAAAAACCTGGCAGGTCCCCCCCTGAATCCTAACGTGAGCCAATCATAAAGTTGGTTTAACATAGTAGCTTATGACACGGCCGAACTTCTTTGAACACCTGCATCCACCAACCATCCCCGCCCGCGAGGCCCGGTTTATCTACACCTTTGGCCTGGGCGGGATGTCGCTGTTTCTGTTTCTGTTTCTGTCGCTGATTGTGACCGGCGTGCCGTTGATGTTTGTCTATGTGCCCACGGCCGTTTCCGCCGCCGACTCCATCCGCGCCATCGCCTATGTGGCTCCTTTTGGCTGGCTGTTGCCCAATTTGCATTACTGGGCGGCCGTCCTGCTCCTGTTGACCGTCGGTTTCCATATGCTGCGCGTCGTCTTCAGCGGCAGCTACAAACGGCCGCGCCGCTTTAACTGGCTGCTGGGACTGGTAACGTTGCTGCTCAGCCTGCTGTTGAGCTTTTCCGGCTACGTGCTGCGTTGGGATGTGGACACATTTGGCGCGTTGACGGCGGGCACGCATATCGTGCAGCAGTTTCCGCTGATCGGCGGTTGGTTTTATGGCCTGTTAGTTGGCGGCCCAGACATATCCGATGCGACGGTGATACGCTTTTACACCTGGCACACCCTGGGGTTGAGCGTCCCGGTTTTGCTGCTGATGGGCTGGCACGTTTTTCGCGTCCGCCGCGACGGTGGCATCAGTCATCGCTCTTCAGTCGCCAGTCCCCAGTCTCCACTCTCCCACAAACCGCCGCGCATACCCCGCCGCAAATTGGTGCAGCGAGAGGGGGTGGCGATGCTGGCGCTGCTTTGTTTGTTGTTTGCCCTGTCCCTCTTTTGGGACGCGCCGTTGGCCGTGCCGGCAAACCCGCTTGCCGGCCCCCTGGCCGCGACGGCCGACATTGCCGCGCCCTGGTTTTTCTTGTGGGTTCAAGCCCTTTTGCGCCGCCTGTCGCCGCTGCTGGCGGGCATCGTCATCCCCCTGGGGGTGGCGCTGGTTCTGGCGCTGCTGCCCTGGACGCTGGATCGGGAGACGGAGGGAACGGCCGTCTGGTTTCATCCGGCCGGTCGGCGGGCGCAGGTTGTCGTCATCGTCATCACAATCGGCATTATCGGGCTGACTTTGTGGGAATGGCTGGGATGAACGGATATCAAAAGGGAACGGCCGTACTCGGCCTGCTGCTCTTACTCATCGTGGTCGGCGCCATTGTGCGCCAGGAACGACAGCCAAAGGCGGTGCAGTTGGTTCCCGCGCTCACCGGCCGGCCGGAACTGTGCCTCACCTGCCATCAAGGCATCGAAGAAATCAGCCCCAGCCACCCGACAGAATCGTTTGGTTGTGTCCTTTGTCATGGCGGCGATGGGCTGGCGCTGGACAAGGAATTGGCTCACGCCACACTGCGCGGCGGGCGCAATCCTAGCGATTTGGCCGTCGTGGAAGAATCATGCGGCGGTTCAGCCTGTCACAGCGGCGCGGCCGATGACGGCCGTGATCATATCCACCGCGTGTTGACATCTGTCCAGGCCACCTACGCCGGAGCCATCGCCCAGATTAATTTTGCCTTTGGCGGTCAGGCAGACCCCGCGGCGCATTTTGGCATTGTGGCGGTGGCAGATGGCAACATCACCACAGAGACCGGCGTTGCGTCTCTGTCGCCGTTCCAGCCTGGCCCCGATGCGCCCGGCCCGGTGCAAACGTTCGCCAATGAATGCCTGCGCTGTCACGTCTCGGCGGCAGCGATTAACCAACCTTATTTTTACCGCGCTGCCGGTTGCGCCGCCTGTCATGTTATCTATGAAAATGACGGCCTATATCGCGGGGATGATCCGACGACGCCGAAAGATGTGCCCGGATACGGCCGTACCCACCAACTGACCACCGCCATCCCCTACACGCAGTGCAACCATTGCCACAACCGGGGCAACTACTCGCTGCGGCAGATGGCCTTCCTGGAGCGGGACGATTTGCCCGGCCAGCCCAATTTATCGGCACAGGAACAGCGGGAACTGGAGAAGTTGAGTATTGAGCATATTGCTGCCCAGCATCCGAAAGATACGATTGTTGCAGACCACTCTGTTTTGCCAGAAATTGATGAGGAGTTTCAGGAGATTTATTTACACGCGATTGGCAATCTTACCTTTGATCCAATTTCTGCGAATATCGACAAGTCTAATAATGACGTGAAAGTGAAGTTGCAGAAATATTTCAGGCGCGCCCCTTACAAGACGCAAAATGAGCTTGATGATTTTTTGGTTAACGACCGCTGGGGAGCAGAATCGGTAATTAACCGAGGGAACACAATTGCTGATTTTGCTCTTGATTATTGGGATTTTCAATCAGTATAAATTAATCGAGTAACTTATCTCGTGTGGCTTCGAGTTGCTTTTCCTGCTTCTCTTGCCTCTTGGATGAACTATGCCCGATTTTTGTGTTGTTGCGATGAGGGATAAAAAATGACAGTTCAAGAAATTTTAGAATCGGTTCAATTTGTGGTGAACAGTAAAGGGCAGCAAACCGCAATTCAAATGGATTTGTCTACCTGGGAAGCATTGCGTCAATTGTTGGAAGATCTGGAGGATGCTGCCGACATTGAACAAGCCCGTCAGGAAAAAGCCGATCTGTACGATTGGGCAACGGTCATTGCAGAATATCAAGCAAAATATACGCCATCTTCCGATGTATGAAATCAAGGTTCAAAGCAAAGCGAAAAACAAATTCTCCAAATCCCTCCACCTCACTTTCAACGAATTGAAGCGAGGGTAAGTATGCTCGCAGAAAATCCGCGTCCCGACGGCGCTAAAAAACTGAAAGGAGAAACGGGTTATCGAATTCGGGTTGGCAATTACCGGGTTTTGTATGAAATTGACGATGCCGCCCAACTCGTCATTATCTACCGCGTAAAACATCGCCGTGACGTTTATCGCAACCGTAATTGAGTTGTGGATGCCAAACGAACTTCACCTAAACCAAATACCACCCTCACCCGCCGCCGCTTTTTGGCGTTGATCACGCATGGTGGCTGGCTGGCGGCGATGGGGGGGGCTGGTGTACCAAATCGGCCGTTTCCTGGGCGGGCGTGGTTTGGAGGCCGGGCCATCTCCTGTCGTCGCTGCCGGGTTGATGGCGGATTTTCCCCTGGAGACGACCACTTACGTCCCGGAAGCGCGGGCGTGGGTGCATAACAATAGCGGCGAACTCGTTGCGCTGGACGCAGTTTGCCCCCACCTGGGCTGTCTGGTGCGCCAGAAAGAACCCAGCCGCGCTGGTTTTTACTGCCCCTGTCACGGCAGTGAGTTTGGGCCAAATGGGGAATTGGAGCGGGGGCCGGCGCAACGGCCGTTACGCCAACTCGCCATTCAGACCCGCTCCGACGACACCATCCTCATCCGCACATAAAAAAAGAGACCGGAACCAGTCTCCAGTCTCTAGTCTTGTGGTCTTGTAGTCAGCGCGTTTAATCCCCTGCCAACTCGTCCAACTCCGCATCCGAAACGGCCGTCCCCACCCCCATCTCAATATCCTTCGCCCGTTCCTGCGCTTCCCACGCCTGCTCGGCGCGGATGTATCGTTTGTACCATTTATGATGGTGCGAATAAGCATACAAAGCATCCACTTTACCGCTGAACATGGAGAAAAACGCCGACCGTTCCTCCGGGAAAATGGCCCCCATGTAGATGTGAACCACCAGACCGGCGACGACGAGGCCGACGGCCGTAAAATGAAGCGGCATCGCCCATTGGATAATCCACTGCATCCCGCCCGTCGCCCGCATCACCTGCGGCGAAAACGTCATAATCAGACCGGTGATGATGATGGTGATGATGCCCAAAATGACCACATACGAGAACGCCTTTTGCCCGGCGTTGTAATCATCTTGTTCTGGTAACTGGTAGCTGAGGCCGGCGAGTTTACGGCCGTACTGCTTAAACCACTCCAAATCATCCTGATCTAGCAGCATCCGGCGCGCGCCAAAAGGCATAAAATAGCGACGAAAGCCTACCAGCACATTAAACGTAATCACAAACCCCCAAAATAGGCCCCAGCTTTCATGCCACTTAATCAACGGCGCCAGCCCCGTCGCCAGCAAAAAACCCCAACTGAACGCATTAAACCAATGCGTCAAGATATTCGCCAGATGATGCTTCGTCAGCTTCTTCTTCTTCAATCGTTTCCGTTCCGCCAAAGGCAGATTCACTGTAGACATCAGTCACTCCCGGTTATCAATGAACAATTATCAATGAGCAATTATCAATGAACAATTATCAATGAACAATGAACAACTACTCCTCGTATTATATGAATATCAAAGGGAGTCTTTTTGCGGAAACCCTTTGACTTTAACAAAAATCCCTGGCAAGCTGTAGATAATACATCAGCACAAGAGGGCATTACGCTCGCTCCTTGCCG
>JAJRVV010000071.1 GCA_024277135.1 Chloroflexota bacterium
GCTGGGTCGGGTGGGCGTGGGTGAGGCTGAGGGGTCAATGGTGGCGGTGGGCGGTAAAGTTGTGCCATCTGGGGGAGGAGGTGTGACGTCGTCGGGTACGGCCGTTTCCCCAGGCAGCGGCGTCATCGTCAACCCATCGCCAGGCGGCGCGTCAAAATTCGGCATCGGATTCGGTTCGATGATGCGAATCACATCCAGAAACCAGACCACACCGGGGCGGGGGCGCGGACCGCAGCCCAACGGCCCCTGGTACTGCCGCCAAAACCCTTCCACCGTGACGGTGAACCCATCCGGCAAAAGCCGCAGCGCCCGCTCAAAGCCCACCGCTTCCATGCGCAGCCCTTCGGCGACGAGGGCGTAATGGATGATTGGCCCATTCGGTTGGGAGCAAGGGGCGGGGCGCAACGGCGTGTAGGCGGCGGTGATGCGGATGAGTTGGTCTTTGAACTGGCGCGGGTTGTTGTACAGTTGGGTGAAATTGGGCGTTTGCGCCTCCTGACTGATGGGCGTGAACCCGTTGGCGACAGCCGTTACCCGCGCCGGTTTCAATCCCCGCGCCGCATCGTCCTTCTGGCTTCGGAGCAAAATGAACAAAGCGGCCGCCAACAAGATCAGGAGCAAGCCCGCCCCCGGAATCAGCCATTTGCGCTTGAATCGTCTGCCGCTTTGTGTCTCCGGTTCTGTTTCCGTCATCGAAAGCGTATCCTCGGTTATTGTGTGCCGCGATGGTGAATCCACCATTCTACCAACAAAATGAAAATGGCGATGCCCAGCAGCCAGGGCCAAAATTCACGCTGGCCTACATCGCCTTCAGTGGCGGGGGCGACGGCCGTCTGCCCCAACTGCAAGCTCTCTGCCGGACGAATGGCCGATTCCGCCGGGCTGAACAGGTTGACGGCAAAACTGCCCGCCGCCCGGTCGCCGCCGCTGTCCCGCAACGTCACCCGGTACAAGCCCAACTGGTCGGTTTCGGCAAAGATGATCGCTTCCTCTCCGACATCTGCCTGCCACCGGCTGCCATCTGGTTTGTCCACGAAGACGGCCGTCGTTCCCGCGCCTGGCGAAATGCTCACCGGGTCGCCCGACTGCAAGCCGGTGGGGGCGTCAAACGCCCGCCCTGGGCTGAGCCAGCCCGTAATGTTAGCCATTAAAATGGGAAATGCAATCTGCAACGGCAAATCGGAGGCATGAAGGTCAAATGTGAGGATGGCGATGCGGTGGCCGCCGCGTTCCCCCAGAAGTAGCAGCGGCCCGCCTTCCGCCGAAACCAGCGGCTGCGCCCAAGGAGCGGAGACAGCCTGGGCTTGCTGCACATGGACATTGCGCCAATCCACAAATTGCAGCAGCGGCGAATCGGCCAGCCGGATGGCGACGGTGTTAGAAAACGCGCCGGTCACTGTGAACAAATCGTCGGCGCTGCTGGCGGCCACATCCTTCGGCTGCGGATTGATGAGGAACAGATCGGCGGTGGGGGGCGGGCTGGGCAGAGGCACGCCATCGAAAACGTACAAATCGAACGGCTCCTGCATCAAGTCGCTGTCCGGCCCGGTTTTGAACGCTTCCACGCCAGGCAGTACCGCGTAAACCTGCTCTAAGAACAGGTTGCCCTCGGTGATGAGGAGGGTGCGATTGCTGACGCCGCCTTCGTGAACGGCCCAGGCTACATCGTCCAGGGGCAGGTTGTCCCCTTCGTGTTCGCTGAGGCTGGCGCGGATGACGGCCGTCTCTTCTGGCAGTTCCCAGGTGACGTTAGCGGCGCCGCCCGCCGGAATTTGCAGCCGCCGCGAATCGAACAGCAACCCATCCAACTCAATGCTGAGCAGCGCCGACCGATCCAGCAGCCCCTCGTTTTTGACGCTGGCAAAAAGCTGCGGGCCGGATTCAGTATTGCGCGTAGCCAATGCCATCACCGCCAAATTTTCGCTGCTGCTGCCGATGGGTAGGTAAATGGACTCGGCTGGCAGCGGCGGCAGGTCGCCGGACAAGCCGCCATCGGAGACGACGATGATGCGGGCGTCCTGGAATCCCTGGGCGGCGCCGGCGGCCAGGGCAAAGGCGGCGGGCCAGTTGGCCGGGGATGGGTCGGGCCGGGCGGCAGCCAACGCCTGCCGCAGGGTGGTTTTGTCGTTGTTGGCGGCGGCCAGGACGGCCGGGGTTTGCCCCACCTGGATGATCGTCATCTGGCTGCTGCCGCTGAGGTCGCCGATGAGCCGCTCGACTTCGGCTTTGGCGGCGTCGAAGCGGGTCGGCTCCACGTCGGCGGCCTGCATGGAGGCGGAGCCATCGAGCAAAATGACGACGCTGCCGCTGACGATGGAGGGGACGGGGATGAACGGCCGCGCCAGAGCCAGTACCAGTGCCAGTAAAATCAACAGTTGCAACAGCAGCAACAAATTCCGCCGCAGCTTTTGCCAGGGGGCGTTGGCCTCCCGGTCGCGCAACAGCTTTTGCCAGAGCAAGGTGCTGCTTACCAGCACCTCTCGCCGCCGCAGGCGCAGCATGTAGAGCAGGATGATGGGTAACGCCAACAAGCCAAGCAGGAGGGAGAGTGGGGTTAGAAAGGACAAGTTTAGTTGAACCGGCTAATCAATTGCTGGCGGGTGTTTGCCAATGGCATGTAAAGCATACCGCAAATTAACGAGCTCCATCCTGTTTAACTTTAGGGCGGCGATGGTTGCTCTGCCAACTGCTGTTAACCCAATAATCCGCAGTAAATCCTCGCTCCAAATAAAATGTTTGCGCCAATCGTCTTGACGAGGATGAAATAAACGAACGACGTTTTTTGTAATCGGGTCTTCCCATTCCGTTTGCGTGTGTTTGTGTCCGTTGCATCCGGCGCAGGATAATGCCATGTTGTCAATCATGGTTGCGCCTTCTTTTGCGCGAGGGATGATGTGTTCTATGGCATAAGGAGCGGTGGGAAAAAGAGATGGGGTTTGACAGTACTCGCAACGGCCGTTCGCTTTAGCAGTTATTTGAGCGCGTTGTTGGGGCGTTACGCGGACATCAAACGTCATTGGCTTGGAAAATTTCTAACCCGCCCATTAAATCGTGAACAGATACGCCGCGCAATTCAGCCAATTCAGCGAGGTACCAGACACGTTCGGCATCTTTGTTTTCGATTAAGCTTATTAACTGCAAGTATTCTTTTCGCTCATCTTCTTGCAGTGTGTTGCGCCGGTGATGAAGCTCCTTAAATCGTTTTCGGTCAGCGCCGGGAATATCCTCGTTGATTTTAAGTAATAATCCTGCCTCCGTCTCTTGTTTCATTTGCTCCCAATCGGAAACGGGCAAGTTTATGGATGCAAGTTGGTCAGTGAGCGGAGCAGCTCGCTTAGGTTTGATCATAATGCCTGTCTCTGTAAGTTCCAAAACAATTTCGTCTTTTGTCTTGACGCCCAGCGCATCCAAAGCTTTTTTGGGGAGTTTGATTCGTCTGGATTGATCGATTGTGATGGTTTGTGCAAACATAATGACCTCGCGGGCAGCTACTATCACTCTGTTATCGCTCCTTCAAGTGTTCAGCGTTTCTATTTTACCACACCTTTAACACGCAGCGTCTGCATCACCAGCCGCTCCCAGGGCAGGTTGGTGGTGACTGGCATATGTTGGATGTTACCCTGGCGCATAGTTTATGGACGCGGTCCCAGAAATTTGTCGCCGTTGAAATTAATCATATGGTCGGGCCTGTCGGCTATCCACACTTCTGTTTCCCAGGGGATGTTCAGCAAGAAACGCTTGAATGTGTCAAAGTCAGGAAACGCAGTCACATAAATCGGCGCAGCTTGTGTGTTGGCGATCA
>JAJRVV010000003.1 GCA_024277135.1 Chloroflexota bacterium
TAAGCCGGGTAACATTTACTTACCTGTTTCCAAAAGATAGATTTTCGTTACTGAGGATAGTCGCCGTTTATTGGATTTTCCTCAACATTACGATAGAGTTTCATTTGCATTTTGTCTACCGCGATTTATTGAGAAGATACCATAAAACTATGAAAATCGAAACCCTACCGTTCAATTTTCATGGTTCTACGAGCAATCGCCGCCCCTTAGTCTGCGCCAATCCCATGCTGGCGCAGTTTCGCCACCACCCGATCCGGCGTCAGCGGAATCTCGTCAAACCAGACGCCGGTGGCGTCGTGCAGGGCGGCCACGATGGCCGGGGCCAACGGCAAGAAAGGCATCTCGGCCATTCCCCGCGCTCCCCAGGGGCCGATGGGATCGGGGATTTCCATGATGACCGACTTCACTTTGGTGGGCACGTCGCGGATGCCGGGGATGAGGTATTGGCTGAGAACAGGATTGAGGATACGGCCGTCCTTCACCGCCAAATTCTCCATCACCGCATACCCAAACGCCTGGGCAATGGCTCCTTCAATCTGCCCCTCAATCAGGTTGGGATTGATAGCCTTGCCCACATCATCGGCGCACACCACCCGATCCAGGTGAATATGCCCTGTCTCAATGTCCACCGTCAGTTCCACCGCCTCCGCCACATAGCCGTAGCTGAAATTAGGCATGGAAACACCCGTTTCTGGCGCGTAGGGTTGGGTGGGCGGCGGCGTGTAGCGGGTGTGGCCGATGGCCGGCCGATCCTCGCTTTCCCAGGCAGCCAACGCCTTCTCCGCCGCTTCCCGGATGGAATTGCCTGCCATAAAGGTCATGCGCGAGGCGGAAACAGAGCCGGAATCACCACTGCTGGCCGTGTCCGCCATGTCCAGTTCCACCTGGCTGGCGTCCACGCCGGCAGCGGCGGCGGCCATCTGTTTCAACGCCGTGTGCGACCCCTGCCCCACTTCGGCGGCAGCATGGCGTAAAATCACTTTCTCGATGTCAGCACGGCCGTGCAGCTCAATCGCGGCCTCACACCGCTCCGGGAAACCAAAGGAAAAGCCCACATTCTTGAACGCGCAGGCAAAGCCACGCCCGCGGCGCAAGGATTGGGGATTTGAGATTAGAGACGGGAGACTGGTAAATGTTGAAGGCTGAGGGCTGGAGGCAGAAGACCAGTCTGCTTCCTCAGCGCAGCGCTCAATCACTTCTGGCATACTGACGCCGGGCGGCAGCGGGGTTTGAGTAGTAAGTAGAGAGCCTTCGCGCAGCACGTTTTTCAGCCGGATTTCCACCGGGTCCATACCCAGCGCCTCGGCCAGCTTGTTCATCTGAGTTTCGGCGGCAAACGCTCCCTGCGGCCCGCCAAAGCCGCGAAAAGCGCCACCGGGGACATTATTGGTGGTCACGGCATAGCTGTCAATTTGAGCATTGGGGATTTCATACGGGCCGGTGACCATGAGGTGGAAGTTGCCCAACACTTTGGTGCTGGTGTAGGCATACGCGCCGCTGTCCATGATCACTTCGGCGGATACGGCCGTCACCTTCCCCTCTTTCGTCGCCCCCCACTTCGTCTTCACCGTCGCTCGGTGCCGCTTGTGGTGGCCGACAATGGACTCTTCCCGCGACCAGATGATGCGCACTGGCCGGTAGATACCCTTTTCTTGCAGCCGCATCGCCGCCAGACCCAGCACAATCTGGAGCGACATATCCTCACGGCCGCCAAACGCGCCGCCGGTGGCCGGGTAGATCACGCGCACCTGGTCGGCGGGCAGCCCCAGAGCGTGAGCAATTTGCGCCTGGTCTTCATGCGCCCACTGCCCGCCCATGGCCACGGTGATACGGCCGTCCTCATCCACATATCCCAACCCCGCTTCCGGCTGCAAATAAGCGTGTTCCTGGCGAGGTAGATGGTATTCGCCTTCAATCACTACATCCGCCGCCGCCCAGCCCGCATCCATCTTCCCCTTGCGAATCTGGTAATGCTGGATGATATTGCTGGGATAAAAGCGGTTGAGCAGCAGTTCGTTTTTCATCGCCGCTGCCGGATCGGTGACCACCGGCAGTTGTTCCCATTCGATATGGATGAGATCGCGGGCCTGCGCCGCCGCCGCTTCCGTCTCCGCTACGATAAGCGCCACCTGATCCCCTTCCCATCGGCTGATGTCGCTGTCCAGCTTGCTGCTGCCCAGCCCAACGAACACCGGCTGGTCATTATGGATGAGGCCATACTCATTCACCGGCACATCCTGCGCGGTGAAAATAGCAACCACGCCGGGAACGGCCGTGGCCGCGCTCAAATCCATCGCCACCATGCGGGCGCGCGGCTGGCCGCTGAACAACACCTTGCCCTGCAATAAATTTTCCGGGGTCATGTCCCCCGGATAAAGGGCGTCGCCGGTCACTTTAGCCCGCGCATCTACCCGCTTAATCGAGCGTGATTCATACGTTGAGTGATTAGACATAATGAACGAATTCCGGAGGTGCGACGCACTTTTTAAGTGCGTCGCACCTGAATAAGTCAGGGTTAATAATGCTTCGAATCAAAGGGGTCCTTGCGATGCGAATGGAGCGATGGCTCGCCGGTGCGCCGCCTGCCTTCCGGGCTGGCGAAAACATACCCGATCAGCATCGCCACCTGCATCACCATCACGATGAGAAGAATCAGCCCGCCCATCACCGCCCACTGCGGAACCGCGCGCGGAATAGCGACCAGCCGGTAAATTTCATCATAGGTAAATGCGCCCTGCCCTTCCAAAAAATTGAGCAGAAAATAAGCGATGACGCCGGAGATGATGAGCCAGATGACCTGCACAATCGTCCGGCCCGTCAACCCTTTGCGCTGTTGTAATTCTTCTTCGAGTTTTTTCTCTAGCCGCATGATAGACCTCCTTATTCGGATTGGAGACTGGAAATTAGAGATTAACCAGTCTCCAGCCTCCAGTCGCAAAATCGCTAATTTATTTGCGAACGCTCACTTAATGACCACTGGCCGCTTTTTCCACGGCTTCAATGATCTTGTAATAGCCGGTACAACGGCACAAATTGCCGCTAAACGCCTGTTCGATTTGGGCCGGCTGCGGCTGCCCGACTTCATCCAGCAGCTTGGCGCCGGACATGAGGAAGCCGGGAATACAATAGCCGCATTGCACCGCGCCAGTTTCGATAAAAGCTTTTTGCAACGGGTGCAAACCTGGCCCGTCATCTGTTAACTGTTGATTGTTACCTGTTAATTGTTGGTCGTTTCCCAACCCTTCGATGGTGATGATTTCCGCCCCATGCGCCCGCGCCGCCGGAACCAGGCAGGCCATCACGGCCGTCCCATCCAAATACACCGTACACGCGCCACATTCTCCCTCGGCACACCCTTCCTTCGTGCCCGTCAGCAGTCCTTCCTCGCGCAGCCAGCGCAGCAGCGTTTTGTTCATCCCTGGCGCGGAGATGGTTTTGCCGTTGACGACGGCCGTAATCAACGTCTTCTTGTCATGGCCGGCAGCAAACTGAGAGCCGGTAGGGAAACGGCCGCGCCCATCTCCCCACAACATCACCGGCTGCGGCAGCCATTGGGCGCGTTCCTGCCCATCGCGCAGCCCGGCCAACGCCCGCTTCACCATCACCCGCACCATCTCTCGCCGGTAGTCGGCCGGGCCGCGAATATCGTCAATCGGCGTCGCCGCCGCCGCCGCCAGCCGCGCCGCTTCTCCGATCACGTCGTCGCTCAACGTTTGGCCGGCCAGATGCGCTTCCGCCTGCGGTGAACGGATGATGGTGGGCGCCACGCTGCCCTGGGTGATGCGGGCGGCCGTCACCCGGTCCCCGTCAAAATCCAGCCAGACGGTGACATTGACGACGGAGATGGCCTGCGCCCGGCGCAGCCCCAGCTTGACAAACACGCCCCGCGCCGTCTGCGGCATGGGCGGGAAATGGATGTCCAGCAGCATTTCGTCCGGGCGCATGAGGGTGCGGCGGACGCCGGTGTAAAATTGGGAGAGGGGAATGGTGCGACGGCCGTCCGCCGAGGCCAACTCCACCGCCGCTTCCAGCGCCCACAACGGCGAGATAGTGTCGTTGGCCGGGCTGGCGGTGATGAGGTTGCCGGCCACCGTGGCCCGGTTGCGCAACTGCGGCGACGCCACTTCCAGACACGCCTGCGCCAGCGGCAAAGCTTTGTCCACCAACAATTGGGAGCCGACGACCTGATTATGCGTCACCAGCGGACCGAGATGAATGCGGCCGTCCTCATCCTGGGTGATGTCGGCCAATCCGGGGATGCGGGTGATGTCAATCAGCATAATTACATCCGGCCGTTGACCCCGCTCCAGTTCCAGCAGCAAATCGGTGGCGCCAGCCACAATGCGGGCGGCACGGCCGTATCGTTTCAGCAGTTCCAACGCCGTTTCAATCGTCGTCGCTGTTTCGTATCGCGTGATTTTTTGCATAGTTCGTTTCAAGTTTGCAGATTTGGTAACTACCAAGACCTGCGAGGTTTCTAGTTAAAACCTCGCAGGTCTCCCTTCCGCCTTTATTTTGATGATTTCCGCCATAATGCTGACGGCGATTTCGGCCGGGGTTTCAGCGTGAATGTCCAGACCCAACGGCGAGCGGACGCGGGTCAATTCGGCCTCGTCAACGCCCGCTTCCAGCAGCAGTTCACAAGTGTGCTTCCAACGGCGGCGGCTGCCCATGACGCCGATGTAACGGGCGGCCGAGGGTAAGACCAGCCGGAGGATGTCTCGATCCAGTTTCACGTTGCGGGTGACAAGGGCGATGAAGGTATTGGCGTGAATCGGTTCGGCGGCCAAAACATCGGTGGCAGAACCGGGCAGGTATTTGTCGGCATGGGGGATATGTTCCGGCGTGACCAGTTCCGGCCGGTCGTCGCTGACGACGACGTGGAACCCGGCCAAACGGGCTTGCGCCGCCAACGCTTGCCCCACATGGCCGCAACCGAAAATGTAAACGGTGGCCGGGGGCAGATACGGTTCCACGTAAACCTCCAATTCGCCGCCGCAGAGGCCGGGGTCGCCTCGTTCCGGTTTGACCAGGGCGTAGGGGATGAGGCGGGGACGGCCGTCGCGCAACGATTGTTCCGCTTCGGCGATGACGCGGGATTCCATCTGCCCGCCGCCGACGGTGCCGGAGGTACGGCCGTCGGCGTACACCAGCATTTTGGCCCCGGCGCGGCGGGGCACAGACCCCCGCGCCTTCACCACCATCGCCAACGCCACCGATCCCCCCTGTTCCTGAACAGCTAACAGCTCGGCCAAAATGCGACGGTTTTCATCACTCATTGTTCATTGTTCATTACCCATTGCTCATTGTTACGGCGCAGCCACGCACCAACCGGCGATCCAGCCCGATTTGCCGCTGTCCACCACCGTCACATAATAAAACATCAGGTCAAACTGCTCGCCGCCGATCAATGGTTCTAGCGTGCGTACATCTGAGCCGTTGATGGTGACGCGGGCCTCGGCGGGGAAAAGCAGCTCGTGGAAGCGAGTGGCCGGCCCGCCGCCGCTGCCCATGACTACCGTGCCTTGTTCAACGGTATCGCCGCATTGGCTGCGGTTGGCGCATTCCGCGCTGCATGTGAGAACGGCCTCGGTTTCGGGGGCAAAGGTGGTCTGGCTGCCCAGCGTGGGCGCGCTGTTGATGAGACCGCAAGCGGTTAAGACAACCAACGCCAGCCCCAGAACGATAGGGGGAACGGCCGCGCGGCGAACCATTGCTCGCGGCCGCCAGCGTTTATCGGCATATTTCCTGTCTAGCTGATTCACTTGGGCCTCCGATTAGAAATAGCTGTATTCAGTGTCCAGTGACCAGTGTAAGACGTCAACTGAATACTGATAACTGAACACTGCCTGATCCGGGAGGATGCCTTCATACTTGTTTGTAGTGTACCAAAACGCCCCCGGCAAGTCTATGCGTCCACGTACCAGCCCAACGCTTCCAGGTTCGTATTCGCCATCACTTCTGCCGGGACATCGGCCAGCGTCATTTCCGCTTCGGCGGCAACTGTGCCATCCGGCAACAACACCTCGCCTCGCGCCTTGCCCAGACGGCCGCGCATACGCACAATGCGCCCCACAATTTTCAACGGCGTCTCTGTGGGCACCGAATGACGATATTTCACCTGCAGCGTCACCGACATCATAAAATGGTGCGGGTCGCCGATCATCGCCACCCGGCCCACCGCCTCATCCAGCATCGCCGCCACCACGCCGCCATGCACAATCCCCGGATACCCCTGGTACTCGTCAGAGACGGTGTATTCGGACATTACTGCATTATCGCCATCGTCATAAAAGGTCATGTACAAACCGCGCGGGTTCTTGCGGCCGCAGACAAAACAGTGGTTGGAGTTAGGTTGTTGATTCATTATTTCAGTGTTCAATGTTCAGTGTTCAGTGTAAACAGCCTACTGCTTACTGAATACTGCTTACTGAATACTAACGACTGTACCCGTCGGCAAAAATGTCTATCATCAATTTGGCGTCGCCCAGCGGGTAGAGGATGGGGCAGGTGGCGCCGTTGTCCACGTATTCGCGCACTTTTGCCTTTACCTCTGCCGGCGAACCGGCGGCGGTACACATTTGCACCACATCGTCAGGGACGATGTGCATGGCGGCTTCTATTTGCTCGTCGGTGGCCGGCCAGGTGAGTACCTGGTGGATTTCGTCCAGCAAATCCTGGCTGACGCCGCTGGCTTTCATCAGATGCGGTTGCTGCCCCAGGTATTGGGTGATCATTTTGCGCGCGCCGTCCAGCGCCCGTTTGCGGTCGTGGTCTACAGAGCAGATCATGAGTTGAGGCCGGTCAATCTCGTCAATGGAACGGCCCGCTTTTTTAGCGCCGCGTTCCAGAGCGTCCATCGCTTGCAGGTTATATTTGGGGTTGACCAGGTAATTGAGTACAACGCCATCGGCGATTTCGCCGGTCATCTCCATCATTTTCATGCCGGTGGCGCCGATGTAAATGGGAACGTTGCGTGGTTCACGACGGCCGTGTACCACATCCAACTGAATCCCATCCACATGATGAAACTCTCCCTCGAAGGTCACATTTTCCATGTTCAGCAAACGGCGCAGCACTTCCACCGTCTCCCGCATCGCCTGCAACGGTTTGCGCCGCTGGATACCCACCATGCTGGCCAGCGGGTCCCACCAGGCGCCGATGCCGCAAATAATGCGATCCTGCGCCAGATCGTCCAGCGTGAGAAAAGTGGCCGCCATCAGGCCAATGTTGCGCGTCCAGTTGTTGGTGACGCCGCTGCCCACCTTGATTTTACTGGTGGTGGCGGCAAAAGCGGCCATAGGCACGATGGCGTCACGCACCAGGCGGCTTTCCGCCTGCCAGACGGCTTCAAAGCCTTTGCTTTCAGCATATTGCACCAAATCTATCCCATCTTGCAGGGAATGGGCGTCTTGCAAATAAAGGGCTACGCGGTCTTTGGACATGGGAAACTCCTTGTGAATAATGAATCATCAACACCTTGCTAGCAGGCTGTCGGAGAATGATTTAATGGATACACGGATGATACGGATCTAACGGATTTACACGGATTTTCCCTTATTTTATCCGTGAAAATCCGTCCAATCCGTTCTACCCGTGTTGCTATTTCGACTCTTCCGACAA
>JAJRVV010000072.1 GCA_024277135.1 Chloroflexota bacterium
ATTAACAATTAACAATTAACAATTAACAATTAACAATTAACAATTAACAATTAACAATTAACAATTAACAATTAACAATTAACAATTAACAATTAACAATTAACAATTAACAATTAACAATGAACAATGAACAATTGGCAAATTGGCAATTGGCAACTGGGTAATTGACAATTCACAATTGACGATAAATTAGGGCTGTAACATTTCTTCTTCTTCCTCGATTGGCTGCATCATGAGTTCTTCCTCTTCCTCCTGCATCATGATTTCTTCCCCTTCTTCCTCGATGGGCTGCATTTGCAGTTCTTCCTCTTCTTCCTGGCGGGCGACGGCCGTTTCCGCCGATGGGTTCATCACTTTGTCCGCCACCTGATCGGCTTCCGCCTCAAACTGGTCGTTGGGGTCATTCACCGTCATTTTGCCCTGGACGGATGGGGCGGACGCGCCTTGCTGAACCACATGGGTCAGTTCATGGGCGATCAGCCGTTGGCCGTCGCTGCCGGCCGGGTCGTAAGCCCCTTCGCGGAAGAAGATGTCGTTGCCGGTGGTGAACGCTTTGGCGCCCAACTGTTGGCTGAGCTGGTCGGCGTCGCTGTCGGTGTGGACGTTGACGCCGCTGAGGTCTTGCCCCATCGTCTGCCCGGCGCGTTGGGCGATTTGACTATCGAGAGCGTGGCCTTGCCCCCGTTTGCTGTTGATGGCGGCGGCGGCGTCATCTTCCACGGCGGATGGGCCGGTTGATTGGCGCTGGGCCAGGATGCGCTGCACGGCCGTGTTGCCCATCGTCTGCTGCATTTGCTGTACCGTCCCCGGATTCAAGCTACTTTCCGCCTGCGCCCGCGTCACCGGGGCGCGTTGTTTCTCCGGTTTCATCTCTTCCTGTTTGGGCTGGGGTTTGGCCCGGTTTTTATCATCAAAAATATGTTCGCTGGACATGGTTTATCTCCTGCGTCATGCTGCATCAGGCATGACAAATTTTTCCTCATCAATCAACCGCCCCAATTTTTGATATTCGCGGCGGGTGGCGTGGAAAAGATGGGACATGGCGACGGCACGGCCGTTTTCCGCCGCCAGGAAAGCAGCGGCCATGATGATGTTGCGAATGTTGCCGCCGGTGATGCGGAACCGTTCCGCTAACAGCGGCACATCCACTTCCTCGGTCAATGGCGTCTCGGCCGGAAAATTGACCTGCCAGATTCGTTCTCGGTCGGCCGCTTCGGGGAAGGGGAATTCCACCACAAAATGAAGCCGCCGGGTGAAGGCGTCGTCCAAGTTGGCGCGCAAATTGGTGGCTAAAATGACCACGCCATCGAATGTTTCCATCCGTTGCAGCAGGTAACTAATTTCGATGTTGGCGTACCGGTCATGACTGTCTTTCACTTCGCTGCGCTTACCGAAAATGGCGTCCGCCTCGTCAAAAAAGAGAATGGCGTTGCTGGTGGCGGCTTCGGTGAAAATGCGATCCAGGTTTTTCTCGGTTTAGCCGATGTATTTACTGACGACGGTGGAGAGGTCAATTTTGTATAAATCCAGCCCCAATTCGCGCGCCATCACGTCGGCGGCCATCGTCTTGCCCGTGCCCGATTCGCCGGCAAAGAGCGCGTTCAGCCCTTTGCCCAACGCCACTTTGCGGCCAAAGCCCCAATCGCCATACACAACAGGACGTTGACGGACGGTGTTGACCATTTCCCGGAGTTGGGAGCGGGTGTCTGGCGGCAGCACGATGTCGTCCCAGCCGTAGCGGGGGCGGATTTTCGTTGCCAGTTCGGTCAGCTTTTGGTTGGAATGGGCGCGGCTGGCGGCGAAAAGGTGTTCGGCGGCCAGCGGGGTTTGCTGCCATTGGGCCAGGTCGTGGGCGGAAGCGGCGGCGTCTTCGATCTGGCCGGGGGTGAAGCGGAATTGGTTGGCCAGCGGTCGTAAATCCACCGGCTGGTCAGGTTGTGGTTGGCTCAAAATGGTTTGCCAATGGCGCAGGCGACGGCCGTAATCGGCAGACTCGAAAGTGACGGTGAAGATGGGGCGAGTGCGCGCCAGCCGGGGCGGCCAGCCAGTTTTGCCGGCGATGATGGCAGGCAGGGGATAGTCCAGCAGGGGTTGCAACAGATGGTCGGGAAAACGGCCGTCAGCCAGCACAGCGTCGGCGTGATGGAGATAGAGGATGGCCTGGTGCAGACGGCCGTCGCGCGCGGCCAGAGGTAAAAGGTCTGCGTCGTCGTTCAGTTTGCGGCCGTCTACCGCCAACAGCGGGGCGGCGCGCGCCTGGGCGATGAGGCGGGCCGCCTCCATCTTGCCCACGCCGTAGCCGCCGACGAAAATGTGCAGCGGCGGGGCGGCGGCCTGGCTTTGCTCAATCAGCCGTTGGGCGAAGTCGGGATCGAGGCGGTGGGGGGCTGATGTTTGGCTGACGGGGTGGAGTTGGGCGGTTCCGGTCAGACGGCCGTCTAACCCATCCTGCCCCAGCAAAAATTCGATGAGGTGGGGGGCGGGACGGACGAATTGGGCCAGCAACGGGGTGTGGGCGTCCCCATGCAGTTGGATGAGCCGATTCCGCCGGAGAGCGTTGTTTTCGCTGAACCGTTGACGCAGGGTAAGTTTGTCGGTGAAAGAGTCGGTGAGCAGGTTGAGGATGAGGTCTACTGACGGCCGTTTGCGGGTGACGTCATCTTGCAGATAAGCGAAAAGCCGTTCGTAACGAGGGTCCAGTTCGGGAGCCAGGGCGATGAGGAGGATGTCTACCTCGCGCTCTGACAAGGAAAAGGTTTGGCTGAGGGCATCAAGGCGGAGGTTGATCGCGGTTTGGCGGCTGGCTTCTGTCTGGGTTTGCCAGTTGGCGCGGGACTGGGCCACGGTATCGGCCCATTGCTGCCAGTCGGCGGGGGTGTGGCCGTTCAGGCCATTGGCAGTTTGCCACAAGTGAGCGCCGATGTCGTAGCCAAGCAGGGCGTCTACATGGGTGTCGGCGACGTAGAGGCCGCGAAATTCATCGTCGGGGTTGAGGCCATTGGCGCGAGCGCGGGCGACGGCCCAACGGACGCGCAAATCAACGCAGGCCAAACCGGCCAGGAGATGTGTCTGGCTGTCGGTAAATGTGGTTAGCGGCGCGGCAACGGCGGTTGTCACTTGTTGTTGTTCCCCTGGATCGGCTCAAACACGTTGTCTAAGCTGGCGCTGTCGCTGATGTACCCGGCGATGATCTCTTGGATGGCTCCCATTTTGTGGAAATGGTGGCGGTGGCCGCTTTGCACATGATCAACCCAACCGCGCCAAACGGCCGTCTCTTTGGCTTCGGCCCGGTTTTCCCGCCATAGGCGAATGACAAAAGAGTGGGCTTCTTTTTCAAATCGGGTCATCAAGTCGGGTTCTGATCCGTTCATACGCCAATCCTTGTTACGGCCGTTAAACATACCCATTACAACCTTGATATTGTAAAAGACATGTCTCACAAAAGTCTCACAAGGGAGGGAGGAGGGAAGGATGAGGGATGAGGATGAAGGGGGAGGTTAGGTTTCTGGGTTGTTGAGGAGGGTGTTGAGTTGGTTGGCGGCTTGTTGGAAGTTGGCGAAGGCGGTTTGGATGGCGGTGTTGGGTTGACCGGCGGTCACTTTTTGCAGGCGTTCAGTCATAATCTCTTGATAGACGGCGATGGTTTCGGGCAGGGGGAGGACGGCGAGTTCTTCCTGGAGCAGTTGGGCGCATTGTTGGAATTGGGTGATGGCACGGCCGTATTGAGACAAATTCCGATAACAGTGCATCAACGCGCGGTGGACTTCTTCGCGCAGGGGATCTTCCGCCAGAATCGCTTGCCCCCACTCAGCGGCCCGATCAAAAGCGCCCCGGCGCTGACAGGAGGCCATCACCTGCCCCATAGCGCGCAAGCGCAAACGCGCCAATCGTTCCCGTTCCGCCAGACACCAGTCGGAGTAAATGCCCTCGTATAGCTCGCCTTTGTACAAAGCCAACGCATCAATGAGAACACGCTCTCTATCACTCCCGCTTGTTAATGATTCGGCTTGCAAAATCGTTTGCTGGAACTGTTCCACATCAATTTGCAGGGGATAGCTGGGGGCAAAGGCGACCCATTCGCGGGTGGCGTGCAGACAGCTATCAGCGGGAGCGCCTAGTTCGTTGAACATGGCGCGCAACCGCCAGAGAGCAGTGCTGAACCGCCCTCTGGCCTTGTCGGGATCGCTGTGGGGCCACAAAAGGGTGATGAGTTTTTCCCGGCCGTGATGGGCGCCTTGATTTAGCAGGAAAAAACCAAGTAATTCTTCTACCTGACGAGTCGGAAAAGTTGCTACTATCTGGTCGCCGTATTGCAGTTGCAGTTTGCCAAATCCGAGGACTTGCAAGGAGTTCATTTAATCTGCCCTTTTCTCCAAATGGGTATCCATTTTCGAGTGTTTGGTCAGGTTGCAATGATAGGTGGATGAAGGAATTGATGTATTGGCGTTGGGGTTGAATCAGGAAGATGATTCAACGCGCCTTTGTATTATAACCGACCGTGTCCAGTTTAATGTTAACGGGTTAATAAAGATTCCGAGAATTCCCGGAAAGCGGGGATTGATCGAGAAGGGCGCGTTCGCAAAGAAGATATGGAATTGGCGAACGCGCTTAAGAAGCCTTTGTGGTTGTAAACTGCTAGGCTAATTGCGAACGACCTCTAAGCGAAGGGCAATAGTACAAAAGTTTGACTTGATCTGGTGAAGTTGGCGTAAATAGTTATCCTACTATACAAGTGGGTATGCTACAATGCAAAGCGAATGATAAAGAGTGTTAGCCTCAGAGGTTGATCATGCCGGTATCTGATGTAATCCAACTGCTGAAACAAGCTTTTCCTGATATGACGGATGAGGATGTGAGTACGCTGGCGGAAACGGCCGTGCCCCGTTTCTTTGAGGCGGGCGCAGTCATCACCCAAGAAGGCGAGCCGGGAAGCACACTGTACGTCATTGGTGAAGGGGATGTGGATGTGTGGGTGCGGGCGGATGACGAGCTGGAAATTTTGGTAGACACCATCAGCGCTGTCACCTACTTTGGCGAAATGGCCTTTTTGGGTGGAACCACGCGCATGGCGACTACCCGCGCCCGCACCGACTGTCACATGGTTGCCATTGAGGAGATGGATTTTTTGCCGGTCACATTGAAGAACCCCTCCCTGCTGCACGCTTTATTGCGGCAGGTCATCGGCCACTTGCGCCAAAATGACGCCGCCGTCATCCAGGAATTAAACGTTAAAAATGAAGCGCTCAAGAAAACTTATGCCGACTTGTCAGAACAGGAGCAACTGCGCACCCAATTCATCACCACCCTGTCTCATGAAATGCGGACGCCGCTAACCTCCATCAAAGGCTTTTTGGGCTTGATCAATCAAGGGGCGATTCAAGGGGATTCGTTGCGTGTGGCCATGGAATCGATCACGCGCAATGTGGAGCGGATGGTGGGGTTGACGAACGATTTGTTGATTCTTTATGAGATGCATCCGGCTGAATCGAAGTGCGTTTATTTGAATTTGGCGGATGTGTTGATTCAGGCGCTGAATGCGGCGCAGGAAGCGATGGATGGAGAAACAACGGCCGTCACCCTGGACATTGCCCCCGATTTGCCCGAAATCAATGCCGATCGTCGCGGCGTGACTTTGGCTATTCGCGCCCTCATCGAAAATGCGTTCAAGTTTAACCCCGATAAAAAGCCGGTTTCGATCCGGGCCTACTGTCCCGACGCAGAAACATTGGCGATTGCTGTTCAGGATCAAGGCATCGGCATCCCTAAAAAATCACAGGGGAAGATTTTTGAGCCGTTTGTGCGGTTGGAGAAAGAAGGGGGACAGCTTTTGTTCCCCGGTCTGGGCGTGGGGTTAACCATCGCTAAATTTGTGGTAGAACGACATAACGGCCGTCTCCTCATCGAAAGCGAACCGGGTGTAGGCAGCACCTTCACCATCTGTCTGTCCCAAAATCAAGACCAGGAAGACACTCTGCCTGAAGATTGAGTTAGAAAACAAGCGCATCGCCACCCCCCGAAGCGCTCTCCCCCTTTTTGCCCCCGAATTGACTCCAAATTGACAATCCAAAGTCGATCATATAAAATTTCCGACAGTGAGCATTCGAATAATGGTCGTCCACTGGCCAAGACCGCTGAAATCTACAAATTGCCACAAGTTAACATTTGTTAACATGGGTTCGATAAGGTATAGTTTGGGTTCAAAATGGGTGCAAAATAGTTGTGCCCAGGTAACATCTCCCAGAATCCACATATCTTATATCGGGGTACCATGACGCATCTACTCGAAGTCCGAAACCTTGTCACCAAATTTTATACAGAAGAAGGGGTCGTCCACGCCGTCAGCGACATATCCTACACGCTTGATGAAGGTGAATCGCTGGGGATCGTGGGCGAAAGCGGCTCCGGCAAATCGGTCGGCGTCCTCTCGATCATGGGGTTGATTCCCTCCCCTCCGGGAAAAGTGGAAGGAGGCGAGGTCTTGTTTAACGGCCGTGACCTTCTCCAGTTGCCCAGCCATGAGTTGCGACTTATTCGGGGTCGAGAAGTCGCCATGATCTTCCAAGACCCAATGACCTCTCTCAACCCGGTGCTCACCATCGGCCGGCAGTTGACCGAATCGCTCAAACTCCATCTGGGAATGGGCGACAATCAGGCCAAAGACCGGGCCGTCGAAATGATGCAGTTGGTTGGCATCCCCAATGCCAACCAGCGTCTGAACGATTACCCGCATCAATTCTCCGGCGGGCAGCGGCAGCGGGTCATGATCGCCATGGCGCTTTCCTGTAACCCATCCGTCCTCATCGCCGATGAGCCGACCACCGCGCTGGATGTGACCATTCAGGCTCAGATCGTAGAACTGGTCAAACAGCTCCAAGAAAAGCTGGGGATGGCCATCATCTGGATCACACACGACTTGGCGCTGGTGGCGGGCATGGTAGATAAAGTGGCCGTGATGTATGCCGGCTACATCGTCGAACATGCGCCGGTCAACGATTTGTATCAAAACCCGATGCATCCATACACGCTGGGTTTGCTGCACGCCATGCCCAAGCTGGACGCCAAAGAACAGACCCGCCTGGCTTCTATTGAAGGGTTGCCGCCAGACCTGCGTTATGTGCCCCAGGGTTGTCCTTTCGCCCCTCGTTGTCCTTACGTTATTGATCGCTGTAAACAAGAAAATCCGCCATTGATTGCCACCGGCCCGCATCGTCAATCCGCTTGCTGGCGTTGGGAAGAAATACGCGAAGAAAAAACCTTTGGAGAGTCAGTATGAGCCAGCAAAACGGGAAATCCAAAGAAGTTTTTATCGAGGTTAATAACCTCAAAAAATATTTTCCTATCTTTAAGGGGGTGTTCCGCCGCCAGGTGGGGGCCGTGCAGGCGGTGGATGGCGTTACCTTCGATATCTACCGGGGAGAAACGCTGGGGCTGGTCGGTGAAAGTGGGTGCGGCAAATCCACGACGGGTCGCGCCATTTTGCAGTTACTGAAACCTACAGACGGCGCGGTGTTGTTTAACGGCCGTGACCTCACCAAACTAAGCCCCAACGAACTGCGCCGCGAACGGCGCAACATGCAGATGATTTTCCAAGACCCATACGCCTCGCTCAACCCGCGCTTAACGGTGGGCAAAATCATCGGCGAGCCATTGGAAATCCATAACATCGGCGACGCCCAAAGCCGCAAAAAACGAGTGCAGGAATTGTTGAGCCTGGTCGGTCTAAACCCCTACTTCGTCAACCGGTATCCACATGAATTTTCTGGCGGTCAACGTCAGCGCATCGGCATCGCCCGCGCCATGGCCACCAACCCCGACTTCATCGTGGCCGACGAGCCGATCTCCGCCCTGGACGTGTCTATCCAGGCCCAGGTCGTCAACCTAATGGATGACCTGAAGGCCGAACTAGGGTTGACCTACCTCTTCATCGCCCACGACCTGTCTATGGTTCGTTATATCAGCGACCGGGTAGCGGTGATGTACCTGGGCCGCATTGTTGAGTTGAGCCAGCGGGATGAAGTGTTCGACCGCTCCCTGCATCCCTACACCCAGGCTCTTTTGTCCGCCATTCCCATTCCCGACCCCGAAAAAGAAGCCAAACGCCAGCGATTGATTCTGGAAGGGGATGTGCCCAGCCCGGCCAACCCGCCTTCAGGCTGCCGCTTCCACCCGCGTTGCTCTTACGCCACGGAAATTTGCAGCCAGCAAGACCCGGAATTCCGCAATATACCCACTGGCGGCAACGATCATTATGTAGCCTGCCACCATGCCGATAAGTTCTTATAAGTACCAGTAAGTTCGTCAAAAAAAATACAATGACTGGAGGTGATGCTTAGCCCGCTCAGGTTATGTAAAAGAGAAGAAATAACGTTTACTGTTTTCTAAAAGATCCATTTAATTGGAGGAGGTTTTTGTAAATGTCAAATAAAAAAGCTTTGCTTGTGGCAGCCCTGATGCTCTTGGGCATCATTTTGGTTGCCTGCCAGCCAGAAACGGTCACCGAGACCGTTGAGGTGCCGGTGGAAGTGACTCGTATCGTCACCGAAACCGTGGTTCAGGAAGGCGAAACGGTTGTGCAGACCGTGGTCGTGACTGAAGAAGTTATCGTCGAAGTGGAAGTGCCTGCCGAAGAGCCAGAAATGGTAGAGCCGGTTACTTTCGACAGCTATTCGACAACGGACATCCCCACGCTTGACCCGCAAGTTGGCGAGGATGTGGTTTCCATTGGTTACATTGAGAATCTGTTCGTGAACTTGACCAACGTCGATCTGGAAACAACGGAAGTTGTGCCGGAAGCGGCCACTAGCTGGGAAGTCAGCGAGGATGGGTTGGTTTACACCTTTAATTTGCGCACCGATATTCCCTGGGTGAAGCACAACCCGGTCACCGGCGAGACCGTGCAAGAAGTTGACGCCGATGGCAATCCCCGCTTTGTGACCGCCAATGATTTCGTCTACGGCATCAAGCGCGCCTGCGACCCCAACATCGGCTCTTATTACAGCACCGTGATTGCGCCGCAGCTCTTGGGCTGCCAGGATGTGTTAGATGCGGAAGATCCGTCAGCGATTCCCGACGAATTGTGGGATGGCGTGGGCGTGGTTGCGCTCGATGACGCCACTCTGGAAATCACGCTTGAATTCCCCGCCAGCTACTTCCTGGTCATGACCCCGATGTGGACGATGGCGGCAACGCCGTCCTGGGCCATTGAAGAACATGGCGAAGATTGGATTGAGGCTGGTAACATCGTGACCAGCGGCCGTTACGTCCTCAACGAATGGGTTCACAACGTGCGCCGCACCGTCCTGCGCAACCCGCTTATGCCCGAAGACATGCAGGGCAGCGGTAACGTCGAAAAACTGGTGACCAACGTCGTGCCTGACACCAGCACCGGCTACGCCTTGTGGCTCAACAACGAAGTTGAGACCTCCGGCATCCCCGACGCCGAGTTGGAAGCGCACCTGGAGCAATACGGTGACGAAACCGTTCAGATTCCTGACTTGGCTGTCTTCTACATCAGCTTCCGTATGACCAAAGCGCCGTTCGATGATGCCCGTGTCCGCCGCGCCTTCGGCGCCGCCTTTGACCGCGCCACCTTCGTGGAAACCGTGCGTCAGGGCCAGGGCTTGCCCATGAAACATTTCGCGCCTCCAGGCATCTTTGGCGCGCCGCCCATCAACGAAGTTGGCGTTGGCTACGATCCTGAATTCGCCGCCGCCCAACTGGCCGAGGCCGGCTACCCCAACTGCGAGGGCTTCCCCACCGTTACCCTGCTTGGCTACAGCGGCCAAAGCACCCTGAACTGGATTGAGTTCGCCCAGGCCAACTGGGAAGAAAATCTCGGCTGCTCGGCCGACCTGATCCAGATCGAACAGCAGTCGTTCAGCGAACTGTTGGGCGCCACCGCTGGCAGCACCCCCGACGAAGAAGCGCCGCACATGTGGACGCTTGGCTGGGGTCCTGACTACGGCGACGAAAACAACTGGGTTGGCGACGTGCTGTGGTGCGGCAATCCCGGCAACCGTCAGAAACGGGAATGTAACGAAATTGATGACCTGATCGTTGCCGCTCGTGAAGAGACCGATCCGGCGAAGCGCGTCGAAATGTACGCCCAGATTGAAGAGATGTTCTTTGGGCCAGAAGGCGAATACCCCTTCTTCCCCATCTTCTTGCGCATCGCCTTTGTGGCTGAGCATTCCTGGGTTGATCGCATTCCCGCCCTCTTCGGTGGCGAACAGTGGTACAACTACACGATTGACAATGATGCAAAAATGGCGGCTCGCGGCGGATAATCGCCTCTGAGTTTGTCTGACAATTGGGGGGAGCAGTTATAAAACTGCTCCCCCTGGTTTCTCTATTTAACACATATCCAGAGAGGATTAGTGAGTTAAACCACTGTCTGCTATTTGGAAGGTTCTTATGATAACCTACATCACTCGCCGACTATTGATTTCGATTCCAATTATTTTCCTTATTGTCCTGGTTACATTCTTGTTAGTGCAGGCGATGCCGGGCGGCCCATTTGATTTCGTGGGCATCCGCGTCATGCCAGAGCATATGCGCCGAATCATGGAAGATCGGTACGGCCTGAATGATCCGATTTCTGTGCAATTTTTTAAGTATTTGGGCAGCTTGCTGCAAGGGGATTTAGGCCCTATGCTGAAGCTGCGCAGCCAAACCGTGAATGACATTGTAGCGGACACATTCCCGGTTTCCATCCAATTAGGCGTGATGTCTCTGGCGGTGGGGTTTGCCATCGGCATTCCGGCCGGCATCATTGCCGCTTTGAAACACAACACCTTTATTGATTATTCGGCAACGTTTATCGCTGTTTTGGGCGTATCTATTCCCAGCCTGGTATTGGGGCCAATCTTGATCTATGTTTTTGGGGTGAAGCTGGGTTGGCTGCCTATCGCTTTCTGGGGGTCTGAGCCGCCGTTTATTTGGGGGTTTTTGCCGAAGCCAACAGCGTATTTTTGGACTCATGCCGTATTGCCTGTGTTTTCCCTGGGGACGGGGTATTCGGCCGGCGTCGCTCGTCTAACTCGCGCTGGCTTGTTGGAAGTGTTGGATTCGGATTATATTCGCACCGCGCGCGCCAAAGGGCTGCATGAGCGGACGATTGTGGCTGTCCATGCTTTGAAAAACTCGCTGATTCCTGTGGCGACGATTATTGGGCCGATGTTAGCTGGCGCGATTACGGGCGCTTTTATTACGGAAACGATTTTCGCGTTGAATGGGATGGGTCGTCGGTTTGTGGAAAGTATTACGCAACGCGAGTATTTTTTGCAAACCAGTCTGGTGCTTATTTTTGGCATTTTACTGATCGCGGGCAACCTCCTGGTAGACATTCTGTACGCCTGGTTAGACCCCCGAATTCGTTATGATTAAAGCGCGCGACGAAAGACCTGCGAAGTTTTGAAACCCCGCAAGTCTCCAGAGAAACATGACGAATAACCAATCTGCGCGAGGTGGATGATGATTGCAGAATTAGAATTAGAACAAGTTCAAGAGGAAACCAAAGGCCGCAGCCCGGCGCAAGATGCCTTCCGCGAATTCCGGCGCAACAAGATTGCTGTGGGTGGGACTTTGTTTATTTTGTTGGTGGTGATTGTGGCTGTGGCGGCGCCGCTGTTTACGCCATACCATTTTGCCGACCAAAATAATTTTAACAATCGAGAAAAGCCGATGACCGGCTATATCGTAACCACCGACCAGTTGTCAGACTGTCATTGGGCGGGCACGCCGCTGGAATGGGGCTGCACCATCTTTTTTGCCGGCTCTGATTCTTTAGGGCGTGATATTTGGAGCCGTGTGGTTTATGGCGGCCGGGTTTCTTTAGCCGTAGCCGTGGTAGCGGCGTCGGTGGCTCTGGGCATTGGCATTGTTTATGGCACGATTTCTGGGTTCGCCGGCGGCACGGTTGATAATATCATGATGCGCATCGTGGACTTCTTATGGGCCATTCCCATGCTGCCCATCATCATTTTAATGACGGTTTATTTCAAAGCGCTTTCTCGCGCAGGGGTGGATACGGGGGTCGCCGGCTTTCTCATCAGTTTAGATAGGACGGCCGGGGGGCTTTTGTTTGTTTTTATCGCCATGGGCGCGCTGAACTGGATTGGTATGGCGCGTCTGGCGCGGGGACAAGTTTTATCTTATAAGCAAAAAGAGTTTGTGGAAGCGGCCACGGCGTTGGGCGCTACCAATTCCCGCATCATTTTCAAGCATTTGCTGCCCAATATCATGGGGCCGCTGTTGATCGCGGAAAGTATGGCGATTCCGGGTTATATTTTCTTTGAAGCGGCGCTCAGCTTTATTGGCCTGGGAGTAAACCCACCCACGCCTAGTTGGGGCGCCATGATTAACGAAGGGTATGCCGGGATTAAGTCTAATCCCCATCTGGTATTGGTTCCGGGGCTGGCGCTGGTTTTTACGACATTGGCCTTCAACTTTATGGGGGATGGGCTGCGAGATGCGTTTGACCCGCGTATGCGCGGTAAGTAATCATTGAGAAGAGGACGAATGAGTGTAATGAAGGCACGCACAGTATTATGGTTGTTGGCAGGCTTGTTGATTCTGGCAGGTCTGGCATGTAGTCAGGCGGGTGAAATTTTGACACCGGCCGAGGCGACGGCGCGGGCAAAGGCCGTGGAAGCTCAAAATCAATTCACCTCTGACGACAGCGGCGCGGCTTCTGGCGGCGCGTTTGTGGTGGGGGATACGGCCACGCTTATCGGCAGAAGTTTTCTGGTGAATTTGTATGATGCTCCTGGCGGCAGGATTGCGGCGGGACAAGAGCGGGGCACCGTAATTATCATCCTGGAATCAACCACATACAAAAATGAACCCTGGTATAAAATCGAAGCCCCAACTGGAGAAGGTTGGGTCTCTGCCGCAAATCTGGAACCGGTTGAAGAAGCAGTTGGGGAAGAAGGAACAACCGAAGGCCCGCAGCCTGGCGATGAAATGTATCTGGCCGGGAAAGCCTTTCTAGTTAACTTCCTCGACCAACCCGGCGGGAAAATTATCGCTGGTCAGGAACGGGGCACTGCCATCATCATCTTGCAAATTGCCCAGCATGAAGGCGACACCTGGTATCAAATTGAAGCGCCTACAGGTCAAGGCTGGGTTCCGTCAGAGAATATAACGACTGAAGCGCCGTGACGAGCGGCTAATCTATATATGATTCTCTGAAACCATAGAACAATCAAAATTACGCAGGGAGGCGTGAATCCAGATCGCGCCTCCCTGTTTCTTTCTATGAATGGGTAAAGACTTACGAGGTTTGGGAAACCTCGTAAGTCTGCGCCAAATTTGTCGCAATGCTAAAAAAACACCGATTAAATCATTCCGTTGCAATTTCGAGCCTGTGGCTCCTAGCGCTTTTGTTGTCAGCTTGTTCAGGGGCGCCGGCCAGAGAGTGGCTCAAAGCGCCTGGGTGGAGCCATGGATTGCCGGTGGGAGAGACGCGAATTAGCGACCCGGTCACAATGGCGCTGGATGACAAGGGGGGCATTTACCTCTTTTCGATTACGGCCGAAAACAAAAACCTACAACCCACTGTAACTGCTTTGAATCGGCAGGCGGAAATCGTCTGGAAACGAACATTAGCCATTCCCCTGACTCAGCCTGATAAACCGACTATCTTTTGGGACGGTCAGGCGCTTCACCTTTTCTGGCTCAGCGAGCGCGCTTTGTACCAGGCTCAAATGGATACATCAGGCAATGTTATCGGGCCGGTTCAGGCGCTGTCCGGCCCTAAAATGGTGGATTCTTACGACGTGGCCATGGGAACCGACGGCACGCTTTCCGTTTGGTACGCCGGCCACCGGCGCGATCCCGGTTTGTATGCTTTATCGGTTGGCGACTTGATTAGCGAGGCTGTTTTGGTGGATGCTGAGGGTGTGCGACCCTCTTTGCAATATGATTCTGTGGGCAAACTGCACGCCGCCTGGTCGCAATATCCGCCGGGATACAATCAAACCTGGTTCTTTTATGCTGAGTATCCTGACGGCGCGTATCAACCTGGACGGGAGACGGCCGTTTACGCGCCAGCCATCAAACCAACAGACATCCTTTCCGGGCCATGGTTGGGGCTGGATACGCAGCAAGTTTATCTGATCTGGAACGTCACCGTGCGTACCAGCCCCGAAGCCGGCGCCAGCGCCAGTCCAAATTTGACGGAATACCTTTACTTTCCACAAGGACAGCCCGACACATCCGCCCGGCCGCAAGCGATCACTGCGCCCAGCGTTTCCGATCTGGACTTTACGTACCGGCCAGAAGGCGGGTTAGCCGCCGGGTTGCGCGTCTTCCCCAGCCAGGGGCCATATCCGAATACGGCCGCCGTCAGAGACGTAACCCTCAATACAGCGCCGGGGCCAGAGCAAGAGTTAGCCTTAGCTTTTGACGTGATGGTGTTGCATGAGTTCCGCAAGGAGCGGGGGCAGATCGGCGCCATTTTCTTGCAAAATGGCAAACTAAATGGATACCAACTTCTCAGCTTCACGCCCAAAGCTTCAGTGGACCCGGCCATCGTCAGTGACGAGACGCGCCAGCTTTATCTCACCTGGCTGGAGCGTGGGGAAGATGGCGGTTTCCAGGTTTATTTTGCCAGCACCGCCTCGGATATTCAGGCAGCGCTCTCCCGCGCCACCTGGGGAGATATTGGCCGCATTGGGCGAGAGACGATTTTTGGCCTGCTGTCCGGCGCAGTATTGGCTCCCGTTGTGGTGATGCTGTGGTTAATTCTGCCACTGCTTATTTTGTTCTTGACATCCTTTTTGCGCCGCAGAAGTGAGGATAAATTAACAAGTCCGGGGACGATGATCAGCTTACTGCTGGCAGCGGCTATTTATTGGGGCGCCAAATTACTCACGATACCGGGTATCGGCAGTTTTATTCCTTTCGCGGCCTGGGTCCCGGCCATTCCAACCTGGTTGCAAGCCCCGTTACAGATTGGCGTGCCGGTGGCGATTACAATTGCAGCTATTCGTGTGGCTTGGCACTTTACGTATCGCCGCCGCGCGACGTCGCTGCTTTATTTTGCCTTTTTGTACGCGGCGGTAGATGGTGTGTTGACGATGGCGATCTATGGGTTCCTGTTTTACAATCTGGTTTAGTATGCCCGGTGTACCATCTCAATAAATCGCGGCAAAGAGCTGACAGGTTTCATCAAGGCATCTTATTTTGCCGAGCTGCCACAGAAAACCTGTCAGGCTTGTCTTGATGATTGAGGCTGTGATGCGCGTTCAAATTTTAGCCGGGCTGCTTTTATTGTTGGCGGCCTGTCAAACCGTTCAATTAGAGCCAGAGATGGGGAGGGAAACGGCCGTCCCCCTCCCCACTTCCACTTCCATCCCTCCCACACCCGATCCATTAACGCCACCCAAACGCCGCCTGAACGCTGGCGAACTGCAACTGGCGGCCGATATTGACGACATCCCCGCCATCTTCGCCGACTCCAGCCTGTTTTTGGATGCGGCCGCCGGCAGCCAGGAGTGGGGAGATGAGGAGTTGGTCATCGCCCTGGAAGTGAACGGCATGGCTAAAGCGTACCCGGTGCGGTTGCTCAGCCTGCACGAGATCGTCAATGATGATTTTGACGGCCGGCCGGTGTTGGTGACATGGTGTCCGCTTTGCTTTTCGGCCATTGCGTTTGATCCGGTGGTAGACGGCCGTGCCCTCACCTTCGGCGTCTCCGGCTACCTGTACAACGACAACCTGGTCATGTACGACCATCAAACCAACACCTTGTGGAGCCAATTGCTGGGCCAGGCGATGCGCGGCGCGTTGCGGCCGACCCAGTTATCCATCCTGCCCAGCCTCCTCACCCGTTGGGGCGATTGGAAAGCGGCGCGCCCCGACACCCTCATCCTCTCGGCGCAGCGCGTAGAGCAGGTGGCGGCAGAGGATCTCATTGATCCGTATGCCGGTTACTACACCAGCGGCGCGGCCGGCTTCTCCTCCGGGCTGGCGCTGGACGAGCGGCTGCCATCCAAGACATTGGTGGCAGGGCTGTTGGCCGGGGCCGACACCCGCGCCTACCCCCTGGAAACGATGCGGCAGGAAACGCTGATCAACGACCAATTGGGCGCCTTGCCCGCTTTGCTGATTTTTGACCCGGAACTGGAAGCGGTGCGCATTTACAATCGGCGGACGGCCGCACAAACCTTGACCTTTGCCTGGAGTGAAACGCCAGGGCAGTTGGTGGATAGGGAAACGGGGACGGTATGGGATGCTGCCGCCGGCGTCGCCATTTCCGGGCCGTTGAACGGCGAATCGTTGACGCAGCTTTCCGGGCCGCTGGTGTTCTGGTTTGCCTGGGCCGCCATTCACCCGGACACAACCATTTACGGGGCGGAGTGATTGCCGGTATAATCCCAACGGAAAACGTCAAACGTGAAGCGTGTGCCCGTTACCCTTCACCTTGCCATCTGGTCATCAAACAGGAGATGACACGGGCTGCGCCCACCACGAAGGATCAGATTTTCATCCTTCATCCTTATTATCCAAGGCGGTACCCATGATCCAGGAAAAGCGGTTTGATTACACCAAGACCTTCATCGTCGGCTTTGGCTTCCTCGGCATCAGCATCGTCTGGCCCATCTTCAACCAGTTCATCCCCCTCTTTTTACAGGCAGGCAACCCGGAATTTGAGCGGCAGTTGCTAGAAGCGGGGCGGGAGATTCCCGACATCGTTGGCTTTGGCCTGGCGCCCTCGCTGGCGTTGTTCATCATGACCTGGGACAACATCATCAACGTTTTCATCCAGCCCTGGGTGGGGGCCAAGAGCGACCACACCTGGAACCGGTTGGGGCGGCGCAAATCCTGGATTTTGTGGGGCGTACCGGTGGCCGTGGTCGGTTTTGCCCTCATCCCTTTTGCGCAAACAGCGCTGGCGTTGGCCGTCTTCATTCTCATCACCAATTTCGGCATGGCGATTTTTCGCTCGCCGACGGTGGCCTGGCTAGGCGATCTGTTTCCGCCGGATGACCGAAGCAAGGCTAATGGCATCATCAATTTGATGGGCGGCGTCGGCGGGCTGCTGGCCTTTTTCGGCGGCGGCTATCTGTTTGATAACGCGGGCCGGTCGGCGCCCTTCATCGGTGGGGCGGCGCTGGTGGTGGCAGCGGCGGCGGTTGCCATTTGGAAGGTGAAGGAGCCGGAACAGATCGAACTGGATGAAACCAAAGCGGAGTTGGGCAGCGTGCTGGATAATTTCAAGGTATTGTTCAGCAATCCAGACCGGAGCGGGTTGCTGGTGCTGTTGGGGATTTTGCTCTGGTTTATGGCATTCAACGCACTGGAAGCGGGGCTGTCTTCGTTTGCGGTGTTCACGCTGGGCATTTCGCCGGGGAAGGCTTCGATTTTTGCCGGGGCGGTGACCATTTCTTTCATTTTATTCGCTTTGCCCGCCGGGTTGTTGGGGACGAAGTACGGCCGTCGCCAGATCATCCGCATTGGCCTGACCGGACTGACATTCATCTTCCTGGCCAGCTACTTCATCATCCAAGGCGAAGTGACCTTCGTCATCATCCTGGCGCTGACCGGCGCGTTCTGGGCGTGCGTCAACGTCAACAGCTTGCCGCTGGTGTATGATTACGGCGATGAAAGCAAAATCGGGGCGTATACCGGACTGTACTACTTCTCGTCACAATCGGCGGCGGTGCTGGGGCCGACGCTGGGCGGCGTGTTGGTGGATGTGCTGGGCGACCAGTATCGCTGGCTGTTCATCTTCAGCACGCTGTTCATGGGGCTGGCGTGGTTAGTGATGACACGGGTACGGCCGCAGCCGAAAACTACTTGAGCAGCTTGTATTTCTCGATACGATTGTCGTTGCGGTTCATGCGGTACAGGTTGTTTTCGGTATCAAACAACAAGGTAAAGCCGACGCCGCCGATGTTGATGCTGCCCAGGTAACGGCCGTTCCCATCAAACACCAGAATATCCGTGAAATCATCTACAAAAACACGTCCCTGCCCATCCACCGCCACCGCTGTGGGGGAGGTGAAATCGCCAGCATCATCCCCTTCCTGACCGACCCGATCCATAAACACTCCATCCTTGTTGAACTTCAAAATAGCGCTGTCAAATCTGGTAGCAACGTAGAGATTATCCTCGCTGTCCACCGTGATATTGCTGATGCTTATGGGGGCGTCGGATTCGATGTTGTCGAAAATGGCAGGGAACGTCCCCATCACTTCCCCGGCGGCGTTGAACCAGGCCATGCCGTCTCGCCCCACCGCCACAATTTCTCCGGCCAGATTGACTGCTAGTGCCTCAAGCCGAAAATCTACCTCTGGTAATGCGCCCGTCAATTCACCGGAAGCGCCATCGTAAATGAGAATGTCATTGCCCGGTTCCAAAATGTAGACGACGCCATCGCGGGAGACGGCCATGTGGCCGATGATGCCTTCGTTTTGGCTGCGCCATTGGTTTAGGAATTGGCCGTCAGCGGCAAATACCTGTACTCGCCCTTTGTTGTCGGAATCGGCGGCGTAGATACGGCCGTCCCCATCCACACCCAGCCAGCGCGTATCATCAAAGAAACCAGGGCCGCTGCCTTCTTCGCCGCCAATGATTAGAAGTTGTTCGAAATAGCCGGAGCGGGTGGGCACGGCCGTTGCCTGAGCCACCTCTGAACCTTGAGCCACCTCTGAACCTTGGGACACAGCAAGTATTGGCGCGCGCTCGGAAGTGGGGATAAACCAAAAAGCCGCCGCCACGCCGCCGAGGAGAAGGACAACAGCCAGCAAACAGCCAATGGGGCTGCCCGCGCGCCGCTTTGATGGGGGCGATGAAGCGATTGAAAAAGATATTTCCCCACGGTGCGATTGGCGCAAAGACTCCGGTACAATGACGGTGTTGTTGCAATACTCACACTTTACAGTGGATGCGTCGGGATCATCGTAAGTCAATGACGCATTGCAAGAAGGACAACGAAAAGATTGGCTGCTCATATCCTGTTCCTCCAGGGATTAAGAAATTTGATTTTGTATGCCAGAAATGGACAACATCTGTATTATAACGACATGATCAAGAGGCAAAAAGATAGCAGAAAACGGAGTTGTGATGAGTAAACTCATTCGTGTCGAGCAACGGGACACAATCTTTGAAATTATTATCAACCGGCCGGACAAGCGGAATGCGATCAACATGGAGCTGTTTCGTGCGTTTGACACGGCCGTAACCACCGCCACCAAAACCCCCGGCCTGCGCGCCGTTTTCATTCACGGCCAGGGTAAAGCGTTCTCCGCCGGGATTGATGTCAGCGCCCTGCTGGGACTGGCGCAGGAATACGGCCCCCATTGGCAGACCCGGATGCGCGCCATCACCGACGAATTCCAGGGCGTCCTCACCCGGTTGGAGCGGCTGGAACTGCCCACCATTGCCCTGTTGCACGGCCATTGCCTGGGGCTGGCGTTGGAGTTGGCATTGGCCTGTGATATCCGCATCGCCGCCGAGGGTACAAAACTGGGGCTGCCGGAAACGCTGCTAGGTATTATCCCCGACGTGGGCGGTACCACCCGGCTCACCCGGCTGGTCGGCCCGGCGCGGGCGAAGGAACTGATCTTCACCGGGCGGCAGATTCATGCAGCGCAGGCGGAGGCGTGGGGCATCGTCAACTACGTGGTTCCGGCGGACGAATTGATGGCAAAAGGTGAGGCGTTGGCTGCCGAAATCAGCCAAGCCGCGCCGCTGGCGGTGGGCATGGCTAAACGGGTGATTGATGGGCTGGCGGATGTGGATCGGGGCCTGCAACTGGAAGGCTGGGCGCAAAGTCAGTTGTTTAGCAGCCAGGATTTCATGGAAGGGGCGCAAAGTTTCATGATGAAACAGCCGCCCCAATGGAAAGGGAAGTGACGTAAAGGCAGAAATCAGCCCTCATAATCGACCGCCGCCGGGTTGTTGCTGCTGATTGTGTCCACGCCCCACTCGATGAGCGTAGGGTAATCCCACCAGAAGCCGCCGGGACTGCACGCATAACCGGCGTCATGGATCAGTTTGACTTCCTCCGGGGTGAGCCAGTTGGTGGCCGGGCACATGAAATCCAATTCCAGCCCCTCCACCTGCGCCAGCGGGTTGAGCAGCCGTCCCAGGTAGATGAACCCGGCGGCGATGTGGGGGTTGAGTCGTTTGACCCGCTGCAAGGCGAATTGGTCGAAACTGATGAACACCACCTCATCCTCCATGTCGTGCGCTTCTACCAGGCGGACGGTGCGTTCATCCAGTTTCGGCTCAAAGACGGGGCCATGCTTGAGTTCGATCATCAGGGGGATGCGCCCTTTGGCCCAGGCCAGCACCTCGTCCAGCAAAGGGATTTGTGTTCCGGCGAAGGATTCGTCGAAATAGCTGCCCACATCCAGGGTTTGCAGATAGTCGGCGGTGAACTCTCCGATACGGCCGTCCACCCCTGCCTTGTTCAACAAATTATCATCATGAAACAAAACCACCCGCTTGTCGGCAGTGAGCTGCACATCTAGTTCCAGGATGTCGGCGCCGCCGGCCAGTCCTGCTTCCAGCGCGGGGAAGGTGTTTCCGGGAGCCACATCGGCCGCGCCGCGATGGCCGACGAGGAGGGGACGGCCGTTCTTCCGTTGGCGTAGGTCAAACATAAAAACCTCCTGATTTTAGATTTTGGATTTTGGATTGGAGATGGTTATTCTCCTAACGTTTTGTGGACGACCTGAGAGACTAACATACGAATGGTTTGCGGGTCGGGTTGGGAGATGACATTTTGGGCGAGCGGCTGCTCTCCGCTCCCCGCTCGCTCGTTTGCCAGCGTGGGCGCGTGGTTGTCGCCGGTGTGGCAGACGCCACAGATCTGACAAAAATCTTCGCGCTCGCCGGGATGGCTGAAACCCAGCGCTTCCCGTTGGCGCAGCAGCTTCTCCACTTCGGCCGGGGCCAGCGGATTACGAACGTCGAGTTGGGCCAGCATGAAAGCGATGCGGGCGTTTTGCTCCACCGTTTCCAGCCGCATAAACGCTTGCATGACAGAATCCCCTACCGTCAGCGAACCATGCCGCTGCAGCACGATGGCGTCGTGGTGGCGGATGAAATCGCGGATGGCGCGCGCGTTTTCGACGCTGGAGGGGGTGGCGTAGGCGGTGGTGGGTATAAGGCCGAGGAAGACGATCACTTCGGGCAGGAGGCAATCGGCCAGGGGTACGCCGGCGATGGAGAGGGCGATGGTGATAGGGGGATGGGCGTGAACGACGGCCGTCACGTCATCCCGCTGCCGGTACACTTCCAGGTGCATGGGCAGTTCGCTGGTCGGTTTGAGGCGGCGGTTGGCGTGGGTGTACGGGCCGAGGGGACGGCCGTCCCCGTCCACCACCAGCAGTTGCTCCGGCTCCATCAACCCTTTGTGCAAACCGGAGGGGGTGATGAGAATGCGTCCCGGCCCCAGCCGCGCCGAGATGTTGCCATCGCTGGCGGCGACAAACCCTTTTTCATACATCAGTTGGCCGACTTTGACGATTTGGCGGCGCAGGTCAGATTCGTTCATGGAAAACCAAGATATCAGATTTCTTGCCGGTTAAGGCAGTGGTTTGCGCGACAGCGAGAAATCGGATGTCTACGCATATCGGGCAATTTCGGCCAGCAGGCGTTGGGGACGGCCGTCAAACTCATGCCAATCCAATTCTTGCCGGGTGAGCTTCATCAGCACGTCGTTAAGGGCGGCATTGACCGGCGCAGGGATGCCGTTGGCCGCGCCATACCGGGCGATGGCGCCATTGTGGAACTGGACTTCGCTGGCGCCGACGCCGCTCGTCAGATCGATCTGGAAGGAGGGCATTTTGTCCCCCCTGCCGCCGGCGACCAGTTTGGTCAGGATCGGTTTGAGCAGCGCTTTGGGCACGCGGCGGACGGCCGTGGCCAATCGTTTGGCCGGAGAGCCGGGCAAATCCATCACCGGGATGTTTAGCTTGTTCATCACCGCCAGCGTTTCCTGCAACATGCGCAGCTCCACATCAAACATGGCCGCCGATTTGTAGATGACGCCGGGACGCCGGTTGAGGATGGCGGACGTGGCGTTGCCCACAATGTTCAACAGCGCTTTCGACCATTTCATCGCCTCGTAATTTTTGGCGTGGATGGTTTGCACCCCAGTCTGGTTGAACAGATTAACCCATGAGCGCACCTCCTGCCCAGATGGGGAGGCCAACGCCAGCCCCCGGTCGCCGCGCTCGACGATGAGCCGGTTGCTGGCTTCTTTGCTGATGGGGGTGGTGAACGAGCCGGCGATGAGGCAGTCCGCGCCAAATCGTTCGATGATCGGCTGCTCGACGTCAATGCCGTTTTGGATGGTCATGACGTGGGCGGGAGCGGCGACAAACGCGGCCAGCGGATTGACGGCATCGGCCAGATGGTAGGATTTCATCCCCATCAATATCAGGTCAAAAACGGGGCTGTTCTCCATGAAAAGGGCGGCGACAGAGGGATAAGCCTGGGGGCGGACGACGGCCGTCTGCCCCCCTTCAGTGACGTGCAGCCCATCGCCGTTAATCAACCCGGCCGTCACTTCCATGTCAATGATGGTGAGATCATGACCGGCCAATGCCAGCCTTGCGCCCAAATAACCGCCAATGGCGCCGGCGCCGTAAACGAGAATTTTCATTTCGTCTCCAGTTTTCAAATTCCTAGTTTGCTGCCGATAAATTCCGGCCGTCCCCGCAAAAAGTCGGCGGCGGACATGGCTCGTTTTCCGGCCGATTGTAGTTTTTCAGGGCAGATACCGCCCTCTCTGGTGCGGATGACGGCCGTATCCCCCGCCATGACCACTTCGCCCGGTTCGCCCGGCGGCAGCGGATCAACCATGACCTGCGCCGAAAGGATTTTGAGCAAACGGCCGTCCCATTCCGTAAATGCGCCGGGCCAGGGGGTCATGGCGCGGATGTGACGGTCTAGTTCGGCGGCCGTTTTCGTCCAGTCGAGACGGCCGTCTTCTTTTTTGATCAGGGGGGCGTAGGTGGCGTCGTCGTCGTTTTGGGCGATGGGCGGTAGACGGCCGTGCAAAATGTCGTCCAGGCGCGTTTCCAACATTTCCGCGCCCAGTTCTGCCAGCCGGTCATGCAGGGAGGCGGCCGTTTCGTCGGCGTGGATGGGGATGGCTTGCTGCGCCAGCATCGGCCCGGTGTCCAGCCCGGCGTCCATCCGCATCAGCGTCACCCCCGTTTCCGCGTCTCCGGCCAGGATGGCGTGTTGGATAGGCGAAGCGCCCCGCCAGCGGGGCAGCAACGAGGCGTGGATGTTGAGACAGCCGTGCGGCGGCAGGTCGAGGACGCGCGGCCGTAAAATCTGGCCGAAGGCGGCCACGATGATGATGTCCGGCTGCCACGCCCGCAAGGGGGCGGCGGCTGCCTCTGAGCGCAGGGATTTGGGCTGGTAGAGAGGGATACTGGCGGCTTGGGCGACGACTTTGATGGGAGACGGCCGTAGCTGCTTGCCCCGCCCGGCCGGTTTATCCGGCTGGGTGACGACGCCGACGACCTGGCGGGTTCTGATGAGCGCTTGCAAACCGGGTACGGCAAAGTCGGGCGTACCCATGAACACGATTCGAGTCATAAGTGGGCATTCTAGCACGCGGGATTCAGAGATGGCAAATTTATGCCCACAACCCATCAGCCAAACCCGCAACCCAAACGCGGCGCGGCGCGGCGCGTAAACAAAAGTAGCCGTGGACAGAAAATGTTGTGCAAGGGAACAGCAACCCGGTATACTCCATCCGTATGATTGCCCCACGCCCTTTTTCTGTTTTTCCTGGTACAGATAACCGATGAATCGCTTTCATCAAAATCATGTGAACCGTTCAGATGCCAGGAAGAGATTGCTTCATCTTGGCGTTTGGGCATGACGGCCGTATTCATCCATCGCTCCTAACATTGAGTCATGAACCCATTATCAAGTGAATAGGAGGTAAACCTTATGACCCCAATTATTTTGGGCGCCCTGTTGGGCTTTTCTGGCTGGTTTTTCTTGCGTTACGTGCTCATCGGTTTTTTCACCGTTGACCAGAACGAACGCGCCGTCAAAACCCGGTTCGGCCGGGCAGTGCGGTTGGGCAAAGCCACCACGCTGGATAATCCCGTCGGCCAACTCTTGAACGAGAAGGACAAGGAGAGGTACATCTACCCGCAAATGAAAGTGATTCCGCCCGGCGGCCCCTATTTTCGTTGGCCGTGGGAGAAAGTACATAAGGTGTCGGTGGCCACGGAAACGATCAACATGGCCCGCGACCTGGAAACACCGACGGCCAATCAAAACGGCACCATGCTGGAAGCGGTGACAAAAGATCAGCTCAACATCGGCCTCACCGGACAAATCCGCTACCGGGTCAGCGAGCGCAATTTGTATGCGTACCTGTTTGGCGTCAAACGGCCGGTGGTGCATGTGATGGGGTATTTTGTGGCGATTTTGCGCCAGCGCATCGCCAGTTTCGAGCGGCCGAACGTCCCCGGTTTGCTGGATATGGAGAACGAGGAAGAGATTGATGTGGACTTGCTCGGCGGCATCTCCATTAACGACCTGCGTAAAAACCTGAACGACATCAACGATTACATGGAACAGGAATGCGCTTCGGCCGCCGCCCGGTATGGGGTGGAGTTTGACGCCTCGCTCATCACCGGCATCGACCCGCCGCCGGAGGTGGATTCGGCGCTGGCGGCCATCAACACGGCGCATAACGAGGTCTCCTCGGACATCAGCCTGGCCAAAGCGACGGCCGATCAAACGATTGTGCAGTCTAAGCGGGCGGTGGAGATCGAAACATTGCGCGCCCAGGCGGAGGTGGAGCCGTTGACGATGTTGGCCAAGCAGTTGCAAGAGTTGAAGCAGAGCGGGCCGGATGTGTTGGCAGCGTATCTGCGGAATGTGCGGCTAGAATTGTACACCAAAGCGCGGCATATTTTTCTGGAGGTGGTGAAATGAACAACTTGACTTTGTTCGGCAGCACGGCAGCTTTTGTGTTCTTCGCCTTTTTAATTGGCGAACCGATTCTTCGCTGGCTGATCCGGTTGTTTGGCGTATATGCTACCGTCCGCGAAGGCACTTGCCACGTTTATGTGTTGTTCGGCAAAGTGATCGGCGTTTTGACCGAGCCGGGTCTCCACTTCCTCTGGCTGGAAATCGGACCGCAAGCGATCATTAGCAACTGGTTGGGCAAACGGTACATCCTGGATATGCGGCTGGATCAGCAGTACTTACGCAGTTTGCCCGTCAATTCCGAAGAAGGCGCGCCCATGGGGATCGGCGTCTGGTACGAAATGTTCATCAGCGATCCGGTGGCCTACCTCTTCAAAAATACCGATCCGCGCGGGTCGTTGTCGGCCAACGTCAGTAGCGCCACCGTGCGTATGTTGAGCAACATGCCGCTGGAAGATATGCTGACGACGCGCCACATCATGAGCCGGGCGGTACGGGCGGAAGTGTCGCCCAAATCCCACGAGTGGGGGTATAAGCTCGGTTCGATCTACATCCGCAAGGTGCATTTCCGCGATCAGGGCATGATCCGGCAGATTGAAGAGAAGGTGGTCAACCGGCTGCGACAGGTGACGTCGGCGATTCGCCAGGATGGGGTTAACCGGGTGAGCATCATCACCAATTCGGCGGAGCGGCGGGCGGCGGTGGAGTTTGCCAAAGCGCACGCCATGCGGCCGCAGATCGTGGGCGCGGCGCTACAAGAGATTGGGCGCGATGAGGAGGTCTCCAAAGCGATGTTTGAGATTCTGGAGGTGGAGAATATCTTGAAGAATGAAGGGCGGATTGCCTTGATTCCCAAGCAGAGCGAGCTGCTGGCGCAGTTGTTGGCGGCGCAGACGGCCGTTTCATCCAATTGAGATGGCGAGTTAGGGAATTTTGACGGCCGTTGAAACGGCAAAAACGAACCTAAAAAGGGGGATGGAAACAGCGCGACGCAAACCTTTCCATCCCCCTTTTCCCTGTGGTATACTTTGCCCACCTTTTAACAAAACAAACCATTGGTTAGCCGTTGAGACCAGAGCGGCTTCAGAATAGATGAAATTCCTCTGCGCCCTCTGTGGCTAAAGACAAATCACCTTCCAGGAGGCTGAATAAAATTGAAACATTTCCTCAGCATTGCCGACCATACGCCAGACGAATTACATAATCTGTTAGACCTGGCCGTTCAACTCAAAGATGAGTGGCGCCGCGGCGGTAACAAACCTATCCTCAAGGGCAAAAGCCTGGCCCTGGTATTTCAAAAACCATCTTTGCGTACCCGCGTCTCTTTCGAGATGGGCATGGTGCATTTGGGCGGCTACGCCTTGTACCTGTCCCCCAACGAAATCAAAATGGGCGGCCGGGAAAGCGTACCCGATGTGGCGCGGGTGCTGTCCGGCTACGTAGATGGCATTATGGCCCGCGTTTTTGACCACGAACACATTTTGCAGTTGGCCGAGTATGGCTCGGTGCCGATCATCAATGGTTTGTCCGACTACAACCATCCGGCGCAGGCGTTGGCCGACATGTTGACGGCGCTGGAATACAAGGGCAAGTTGGCCGGCCTGAAGATGGCGTATGTGGGCGATGGCAATAATGTCACCCGTTCGCTGTTGTTTGCCGCCGCCAAGCTGGGCATGCACTTCTCGGCGGCTGCGCCGGCCGGCTATCAGTTATCGGAAGATGATTTGGCGTTGGGCCGCCAGTTTGCCCAAGATACATTGGTGGAGCAGGGAACAGACCCGGTGACGGCCGTTACTGACGCCGACATCATCTACACCGACGTGTGGACCAGCATGGGTCAGGAAGCCGAGACCCAGAAACGGCTTCAACTCTTTCCGCCCTATCAGATCAACCAGGCTCTAGTAGCCAAAGCCAAACCAGATTGCATCGTCATGCATTGCCTGCCCGCCCATCGCGGCGAAGAAATCACCGACGAAGTCGCCGACGGGCCAAACTCTGTCTTGTTCCCGCAAGCCGAAAATCGGATGCACGCCCAAAAAGCGATTCTGGCCGCTTTGTTAACCTAAACCCATCTTGTCCACAGTGATTGTTTCCATAATAAGGAAACGATCACCCCTAATTGAAACATGACAAATCGCGCCCGTTTTGAAGCAGCATTAAATCGAGGTCACTCCTTCATCTGGGATCAACAGTGGCAAAACGCCATTGCCGAATTCCAGGAGGCGATCAAACTCGCCCCCAAAGAGCCATCCGCCTACGATGGGTTAGGAACGGCGCTGCTAGAGTTGGAACAAATGGAGGAAGCCCTGACCAGCTTCAAGCAAGCGGCGCGCTATTCGCGCGGCAACATTATCTACCTGCGCAAAGTAGCCGATGTGCAGGAGCGGCTCAATAATTTCAGCGAGGCGGGCCGCACCTATATGGCTATCGGCGAAGTGGAATTGAGCCGCCGCCGCTTAAATGAAGCCATGGACAACTGGCATCGCGCCATCAGCCTGGAGCCAAACCTGTTCCGGGCGCACCAACGGTTGGCTTCCATTTACCAGCGGCAGGGAGCGGTGCGCAACGCTATCCAGGAATACCTGGCTATCGCCCAGATTTTGCAGCGACAGGAAGAGGCAGACAAAGCGCTGCAAGCGTGCCAACTGGCTCTGCAATTAGACCCCCGTAATCCTGACGTATTGACTGCTATCGAAAAGATCAAGCAAAATGAACCTTTGTTTGATGAGAAAGAACCCATGCCAATAGTGCAGTCCAGCGGCACAGGGATGACTGGTTTGCTCCATCGGGTGTCTGGGACGAATGGCGAGAACAATGGACAATTGGAACGGCAGGGATCAGATACCGCCCAACCTGTACAAGATGCCCGGCGCATGGCGATGGAGGAGTTGGCGGATGGCCTCTTTGCCGACAGTGATGATGAGGAATTTGATCGGCGCAAAATGGAGCGGGTACGCCTTATTGGGCAAGCGCTGGATTACCAACGGCGGGGTATGGTCAATGAAGCTATCAGCGCCTACGAGCAGGCGATGGCTTCGGGTGAGGACAGCAAGGCGGCGCACTTTAACCTGGGATTACTTTATCAGGATAAACTCCGGTTTGAAGACGCCATCCACGAATTTGAATATGCGGTACAGGACAGTGAATATCGGTTAGCCAGTTATTTTGCTTTGGGGGAATCGTACCGGGCGCGAGGCGGGATTGATAAAGCCGTAGAGTATTTCATCAAAGTGCTCCAAATTGTGGACTTAAAAACTGTCCAGCATGGACAGGCTGACCGGCTGATTGAACTATATGAAAACCTGGCTGATGGTCTGGTGACGAAAGGGGAGCGGGAGCAAGCGACTGATTTTGCCAATGCGTTGGTTGATTTCCTCAGCCATAAAGGATGGGAGGATAAAGTCAAGGAGGCGCGGCGGCGGTTGGACTCGATTTCGGACGCGGGCATGATGATCCTGGGGGATGTACTCACGGCCGGATCGGAGCAGGTGTTGGAATCGCTTTATTTGAGCCAGGAATTTGCCCGGCGAGGAATGTACAACACAGCCATTGAAGAGACGTATCGCGCCATTCAGCTTTCGCCGGATTATTTGCCGGCACACATTCAATTGGCCGAGGTGCTGGCCAAGCAGGGGCGCGCGCAAGCGTCAGCGACCAAGTTTGGGGTGGTGGGCGACACCTATCGCATGCGGGGCGACATGAACAGCGCCATCGTCACTTATGAAAAGGTGGCGGAGTTGTCGCCCTTGGATTTGAAGATTCGCACCCGTTTGATTGATTTGTTGAAGGAACATGGACAAATTGAGCGAGCATTAGAACATTACCTGGCGATGGGCGAGGGGTATTACCAGTTGGCCCAGTTGGATAAAGCGCGGGAGACGTATCAGGAAACGTTGAAGTTGGCGCAGCGCGGTTCGGTGGATGACATCTGGAAGGCGCGGACGCTGCGGTTGATGGCGGACATTGATATGCAGCGCTTTGATTGGAAGCGGGCGATTTCGGCCTATCGGGAACTGCGAAAGCTGGAGCCGGAAGATGAGGGGTTGGCGATTACGCTGGTGGACTTATATTTTCGGGTGGGGCAGCCGGTGAGCGGCGTGCGCGAACTGGATAAGTATTTGAGCCAATTGGTACAGAGCGGACGCAGCGCCAAGGTGGTGGCGATTTTGGAAGATATGGTCAAGCAACGGCCGTCTGACGCCAATTTGGTGGACCGCCTCTCCCGGCTTTATGCCCAGCAGAAGCGCATGGATGAAGCCGTTAAATTACTTGACAAACTGGGGGAATCCCAGATGGAAGCAGGCGAATCGGATAAAGCGGTGAAGACCATCGGAAAAATCATCAAGCTGCAACCGGCGAATGTGGAAAGTTATAAACAATTATTGAGCCAGTTGAGACGGGCATAAGTGGAAACCGCGGTTGATTATCTGAGCCGGTTAGACCTGGTAGGCGCGCTGGATATTTTGTTGGTGACGGCCGTCATCTACAGCGTTTTCATCCTCATTCGCGGCACGCGGGCGGTACAGGTGCTGCGCGGCTTCATCGGTCTGGCCCTCATCGTCGCTTTGCTGGCCGATGTCATCGAATTGCCCGCCTTTCGTTGGCTGGTGAGCCGGATTTTACCCACCCTGTTGTTATCCATCCCCATCATTTTCCAACCAGAATTACGCCGGGCGTTGGAACAATTGGGCCGCACCGGTTCCATCTTGCGCCTCTTTCGCCGCAGCCGGGAAAATCCGGCCATCAAAGCGGTTAAAGATGCCAGCCATCACTTGTCCCAACGACGGCATGGGGCGCTGATTGTTTTTGAGCGGGACACAGGACTGCAAGAGTACATTGATACTGGCGTTGTGCTGAACGCCGAAGTGTCCCCTGAACTGCTGATGACAATTTTTAATAAGCATACTGAACTGCACGACGGGGCCATTATCATTCGCAATGGAAATATTATGGCGGCCGCTTGCGTGATGCCGCTTTCCACCAGCAGCCTCACCGACCGGAAGATGGGGTTGCGCCACCGGGCCGGTTTGGGTATCAGCGAGGTGAGCGACGCCATTGCCGTGATCGTGTCGGAAGAGACGGGGCAGATTTCCATTGCGGATAACGGCCGTATCATTCGCCGTCTCGATCCTTCTCGCCTGGATGCCATTTTGGATAAGTATTTGCAGAACCGCCCCATCCGACAGGGAGGCCAGACCACATGATCAAAGCCTTCCGGTTTGTTCTGGAAAACCTGTTTACCTTGCTGTTGTCGCTGATGCTGGCGGTTCTCATCTGGGCCAGCGCCGTGCGCGAAGAAGACCCGATCCAGCGCGAGTTCTTGCCGGTTCCCATCAATTTTGTGGGGCAGATGGAAGGCAGTTTAATGCAGGAGCCGGAGAATCCTGCCAGCCGCGCGGTGCAGATCATTTTTGAAGGGCCGGCTTCCATCGTCACCGGCATGACGGCCGCTGACTTTTCGGCGACGGTGGATTTGAGCCAGATTGTTTTTGGCCAGGATACGGCCGTGCCCGTCTTCGTCCAGCCCAAAAACAGCGATGTTATCCTACTCTCCCAATCGCCCGAACAAATCAATGTGCGGGTGGAACAAATCGTCACCCATGATGTGCCTGTTTTGTTGGATGTGCGCGGCGAAGTGGCCCGGGGGCATACCCAGGGAGAAGCGTTACTCAACCCAGAAACCATCACCATCGCCGGGCCGGAGTCGGTGGTGTCCTCGTTTGATTTCGCCCGCGTCACCATCTTTCTCAACGGAGACAAGCAGACCTTCTTTGATGCGCCGCAGCCCATCTTCTACGACAAGCAAGGGCGCGTGGCCAGTATTGGCAATTTGACGCTCAGCGCCGAACAGGTGGAAGTGACGATCCCCATCAGCGAATCGGCCGGGTTTGGCGAGAAAATCATCACCGCCGATCTAGTGGGGGAACCAGCTCCCGGCTACCGTATTTTAAGCGTCGAGGTCGAGCCGCTTAGCGTGTTGGTGCAGGGGACGCCCAGCCGAGTGAAAAGCCTGGCCAATGTGAACACCGAGCCAATTGACATCACCGGGTTGACTGAATCTATCCGCCAGCAGGTGGCGTTGGCGCTGCCGGAAAGGGTGGAGTTAGACGAAGCGGTTGAGATTTTTGTGACGATTGAAATCGAGCCGTTCCGCTCTACCAGTTCGATCCAACGGCCGGTAGAGCTGCAAGGGTTGAGCGAAGAATTGACGGCCATCGTTGATCCCACTGAAGTGCGGGTCATCCTCTTTGGGCCGCTGCCGGTGCTGGACGCCTTGCAAGACAGCGAAGTGCGGGTAACGGTGGATTTATTTGGCCTGGAGGTGGGCGTTCACAGTCTGGAACCCAGCGTCACCCTGCCGGATCGGGGTATCGAACTGCGTTCTATGCAGCCAGCCCAAGTGACGGTCGAGATCGCCCAGGCGATCACGATCACGGCCGGGCTGACAGAAACTTTGGAGACGGCCGTGCCCACCCCATCACCAACCCCCAGCCCATCCCCCGCTTTGCCCATGCTGGCAGCGGGGGGATTGCTTGCGCTCTTACCTATCGCGCGACAGGGTCGCAAGTTTGCTGACAATCACATGCGTTGACATTTCTGCTTGATGCGGTTATCATTTATGATAACATACCGTGACCTATGCAGTGGAAAACAACTTTTTATAGCGAGCGAGTAGAAAAGGAAACATTATCTTTTCCTGCCGGGATTCTGGCTAATTTGTTGCATATTCTTGAAATGATAGAGGAACTTGGCCCCAACTTAGGCAGGCCATACACGGCGACAATGGGGAAAGGGCTTTATGAAATTCGAGCAAGAGGACAGGAAGGAATAGGTCGTTCGCTTTTTTGCACTGTTAAAGGAAGAGAAGTGATCATTCTCCATTCGTTTATAAAAAAGACACAAAAAACGCCACAAAAAGAAGCGCAATTGGCCAGAAGAAGAATGAAGGAGGTGAAATAAGATGGCGCGCCCCACTTTTCAAGAATTCAAAAAAAAGGCATTAAGCAATCCAGAAGTCAAAAAATCGTATGAATCGCTTTCTGTCGCTTATGGCTTGAGAAAGAGGTTAATCGCCCTCCGCAAAGAAGCTGGATTGACTCAAGAAAATTTAGCTGAAATACTGCATACGAAAAAAAGCAATATCTCTCGCCTGGAGAATGTAAATTCAAAAATATCTCCCAAACTGTCAACCATAGAGGAGTATGCAAAAGCAGTTGGGTACAAGGTGGAAATACGTTTTGTTCCACAATCATCCCAAATCCCATAACAGCCAGGGTGAGATACATTTAAGATCAGCGCTTGTTCCGCCAAGACCCGATAGTTTTTTGAGCAGGTCGTTCATCACAGGCGAAAATTATAAATTATGAGTCAAAAAGCATTGGTCGCCCTGGTGGGGCGGCCCAACGTAGGCAAATCTACCCTGTTCAATCGCATCGTCGGCCGGCGCATGGCCGTTGTTTCTGATGTGGCCGGCACCACCCGCGACCGGTTGTATGCCGAGTCGGAATGGGGCGGGGCGGCGTTTGCCCTGGTGGATACCGGCGGCATTGAGCTGACATCCGGCTGGCACACGGAGCCGTTGTCGGAAGATTCGGCGCGGTTTTTGCCCATGATCCGGCAGCAAGCCAGCGTGGCCATCCAGGACGCGGATGTGGTGGTGCAGGTGGTGGACGGCCGTGTCGGTGTCACCGCCGCCGATAGAGAAGTGGCCGACATATTGCGCCAATCGGAAAAGCCTGTCTTGATCGCCGCCAACAAGCTGGAATCAAGCAAAATGCGGGACGGCGCTTACGAATTTTATGAGTTGGCGCTGGGGTCGGTGTTTCCCGTTTCCGCTTTGCACGGCTCAGGTTCGGGCGATTTGTTGGATGCGATTGTGGACGCGATTCCGGCGACGGCCGTCAGCGACGACGAAGACGAATCCATCAAGATCGCCATTCTGGGGCGGCCCAACGCTGGCAAATCCACCCTGCTCAATAAACTAATCGGCGAGGAACGCGCCATTGTCAGCCCCATTCCCGGCACCACCCGCGACGCCACCGATACCAAACTCAAATATCACGGCCAGGAGTTCACTCTGATTGACACCGCCGGTATTCGGCGACGGGGCAAAATCGATCCCGGCGTGGAAAAATACAGCGTTTTGCGCGCCATCAAAGCGTTATCGCGGGCGGATGTGGCGTTGCTGCTGGTGGACGCCACCGAAGGGATGACGGCGCAGGACGCCCATATTGCTGGGATGCTGGGCAACGAATCGGCCGGCGTGGTGGTGTTGGTGAACAAATGGGACGACGTGGAAAAAGACACGCATACCATGCATCAGCACGAAGCTGAGGTGCGGAATGCGCTCAATTTCCTGCCCTTTGCGCCGGTCTTGTTCATTTCAGCCAAGACGGGACAGCGCGTGGGCAAAATTTTGCCGCTGGCGCTGACCGTGAATGAAGCCCGCCATCAGCGCATACCCACATCGGCGCTAAACAAGTTGATGCGGGATGCCACGACTACCCACCCACCCCCCGGCAAAAGCGGCGTTCGCGTCAAGTTTTTCTACGCCACCCAAGCCAGCGTGGCCCCGCCCGCCTTCATCTTTTTTGTGAACAAACCGGCGTGGGTGCATTTCAGCTACCAGCGGTATCTGGAGAACCGGATTCGGGAAGCGTTTGATTTCACCGGCACGCCCATCAAGCTCATTTTCCGCCCCCGCAGCGAAGACCGATTTGGCAAGTAACCAGTAACCAGTAATCAGTGGGCGTTTGCCGGAGGTAGACTACGCTGATAGCTGAACACTGAATACTGAACACTGAATACTGATTTTTAGTCACTCCCCCCCCGTGTCAATGAAGATGATAAAACGCTGCACGGCCGTCTCCTCACTCGTTTTGATGGCGGCGGCGAAAGCGGTGATGGGGCGCAGCACGGCCGTGCCCTCGCGCACATCCGGCGCATCGGCCCCCATTTCCCGTTCCACCCAATCCAGCAGCCCGGTCACGTCGGCAAACAGGATGGGCGTCAAATCGGCCGGGAAACTTTGCCACGCTTGTTGAAAACGGCCGTTATCCGCCAACGACGCGCCTGTTCCCAGCGGCAAACTTTGCACGGCCGCCGCATCCGTTCCCAGCAACAGATAACCAGACCCAACCCCATAAACCGGCTTGATGTCCGGCAGCAAAATCGAGTCTAACTCAAACAAAGTCAGGCCATCCGCCTCCAGCGGGGCGATCACGCCCATCCCCGTTTGCGGATCGCCGATTTCGGCGTTGATCGCCGTTAACGCATCCCCCATTTTAGCCTCGTCGGAAACGCCGACAGCGGCGACACCGCTCAGGTTAGCCAACGCCGCATCCTGACCGGGCAAAACGCCGAGAGCCAGCCCGCCGTCCAGCAGGGGGAAGAAATCCGTTTCCGGGTTAAAGCCGAATTCCTGGGCAAAGAGGCGCATGGATTCCTCAAAATCCTCCTGGCTGGATCGGTTGATGACGGTTTGCCGGTACGCATCCCAAAAAGAAGCGGCGTTGCCGCCAGTGGCGTAGAGGAGGGTGTCCTGCGGGAAAAGCACGGCCGTATCCCCCTCAACCCGCGCTATCGTCAACAAAGAGCGTTCTAATTCCGTCATCTTTTCCGGATCAAGCAAGGTGACGCTGTCAATCTGCGCCCCTTCATCCACCAGCGAAATGGAGACGGCCGTGCTACGCACATAGGTTTGGCTCAGTTCAGTCAGATCGGGTTCCACTGATTCAGGAGATTCGGACAAAGCCGCCAGACCGGAAAAAACTTCACCGAAAAGGTCAATGACGATCTGGTTAACCTGGGCATTGTCCATGAAAAATGTGAACAGCCGGTCTGAGGGCAGTTCGGCAATAGCATCAGTATAGAGCGCTGAATCGGCCAGCGACTCGCCGCCTTGGGCGTCAATAGCTTGCTGTACCGCCGTCAGGCTGCTACCAATCAACACCAGGTCATCTGACCGGCCAAAGGCCAGCGTGTCGAACTGGACAATGGCGATGTCGTGATAGGTTTGGGCGACGGCCGTTTCCCCCGAATTATCCGCCCAACCCGCCGCCAGCTTTTGCAAAAAAGCGTCGCCAGCCTCCCGGTTCCGGCTTTCCACCGACACAATCCACTGCGCCGCCGCCGCCGCCGAATCCGCATCAGTATCCACCGAAATCAAGCCAAAGCCGGCGTACTGGCCAATCCAAGAGAGGACATCCTCTTCCAGCGACAGCCCCAGCTCCGCCATCAACATTTCATCCAGGTTAGCGCGCGCCGCTTCCTCGTCCAACTCCGGCGCGGCGCGGGCAAAAGCCTTTTGCAAAGCCGCCAGCCGCTCTCGATTCACCTCCAGCAGATTCACCCCAACATACGCCGGACTATCGGCCGGGATGGCCTGAATGGCGGCGTCATAACGACCCGTCAGCCGCTCCACGATGTGCCAGCCAAACGGATCGAGCCAAAAGAGCGCCAGACTGCCGACAACCAACACCGCCAACACGGCCGCGCCGCCCCACAACTTGCGCGAAGACGGCCGTGTGGGCGCGAATTCCGTTTCCAAGTTCGTCCATTCGTCTGCCATCATTCACTCCTGTTCGTACTACCAACCCTCCCGGAGGTTCCGAACCTCCGGGAGGATGCCTGAGACTCTATTCGTCAAACGGCGGTTCAATCGTCACCGTTTGCCCAAACTGGCTAAAGGAAACCAGCCATACGCTTGGCTCTTCAGCATCCGGCTCCGGCTCCACCACTTCTGCCTGAACCAACGCAAACGTTTCCGGCCGAATCCACAACGTCACCGTCACCGGCTGCGGCCCAATCAGCCAACCGCTCATCTCATACAATCGTTCGCCGGTGGCCGAACCGGTCACTTTGTACAAAAGCGCATCGTCCAGCTTTTCCGTTCCCAGCAACCTCATGTCACTCATGTCCTGGCGCAAAACGGCTTGCAGCCCCACCTCGCTGTCAAACAAAACAGTCGGATTAAAGCCCCAATTGGGTGGCAGTTCCTCCCACTGTCCGGTCAGTACATTGGTTTGCCACTGGAGTTCATCTATGCTGATGACGCTGACATCCGTCACCAATCCGGGCGCGATCACCCGCACCACCGCCTGAGCGCGGTCGGGCGCGGTGTAATCCCCTTCTGCCAGCCGAAACACAACGGTGTTGTCTGGCGGATCAACGTAAGCGGGCGCGCCGACGCGCTCGATGAGGAAGTGAAATCCGGCCGTCCCTTCCATTTGGCGGGCGGCGTTTTGCACGATGTCGGCCGGCGGCAAATCGGGCGGAGGCGCGGGGCGGCAGGCAGTAATGCTCAAGAGTATCAGCCAGAGAGCGGGAGCGAATTGTTTGACCACGATGAGGAGTTTACCTGAGCTTTTTCACCGGGGCAAAACGGCCGTCTCCCTGGGAAATTAGTCCTGCCATGACCTTAGCCCTGTTGTGGGCACGGCCGTTCATCACCGATAATAGACATAGGGAAATATCTCACCAGAGGTACATCAATTTCATAACCAAAGGCCATCGCCGAAGCGGGAATGGCAAGACGAGCAAACACAATGCCGAATACAACCACTGTTACCGACGCCTGGGATTGGGAAACGGCCCGCCTCTGTTTGTGGCTGGCGCAAAAAATAGAGACATCTTTTTCCGGGACTGTTCTTGAGCGCAATGAAAAAACGATTGCGCTTATCAAAGAACGATACCAGAAAGCGATGGCGCCCGGCCGTATCAAAATCCCACCCGGCCAGGAAACCCGCTTCTTTGAAAAATTAGTAGACGAAATCATCGGCTTCGGCCCCCTGGAGTCACTGCTCAATCAGGATGACATCACCGAAGTCATGGTCAATCGGGCCGATCTCGTCTACGTGGAAAAGCGGGGCAAACTCGCCGAAGCCCCCATCCGATTTGTGGATGATGCCCATGTGGAACGGGTGATCAACAAAATCATCAAACCGCTGGGCCGGTTCGTAGACCGCAGTTCGCCGTTGGTGGATGCCCGGCTGCCTGATGGCTCTCGCGTCAACGCCGTCGTCCCCCCCTGCGCCATTGACGGCCCCAACATCACCATCCGCAAATTCTCGCGGAACCCGTTTGGCATCCAAGACCTCATCAATTTCGGTAGTCTCAATGCCGACATGGCCGAGTTTTTGCGGGCATGCGTCTGTTCCCGGCTGAACATCGTCGTCTCCGGCGGCACCGGTTCCGGCAAGACGACCCTGCTCAATGTGCTTTCGAGCTTCATTCCCGATGAGGAGCGCATCATCACCATTGAAGACGCCGCCGAGTTGAGTCTGCTGCAACGGCACGTAGTCCGGCTGGAGACCAAAAAGCCATCGCGCAGCGGCGACACGGAAGTGACCGTCCGCGATTTGGTGATCAACTCCCTCCGTATGCGCCCAGAACGGATTGTGGTGGGCGAATGTCGCGGCGGCGAAGCTCTGGACATGCTGCAAGCGATGAACACCGGCCACGATGGCAGCCTGACCACCATTCACGCCAACACCCCCCGCGACACCATCTCCCGGTTGGAGACGCTGGTGCTGATGGCCGGGATGGATTTGCCGCTGTCGGTGGTGCGCAAGCAGATTGTGTCGGCAGTGGATTTGATTGTGCAGCAGTCTCGCCTGCGGGATGGGTCGCGGAAGGTGATCAATATCACTGAAATCGCTGGCATGGAAGGGGAAACGGTAGTGATGCAGGACATTTTCCGTTTTGACGAAAAAGGGGGGACAGAGAGCAAGGTTGTTGGTGAGTTTGTGCCCGGCGGCGGACGGCCGCAATGCGAACAACGGCTCAAAAATCATGGCTTCAAACTGCCGGCGACCATGTTCCTTGCTTCCAGCGCCATGCGCCGACGATCCCGGTAATGGGTAATTCCTGAGCCGCCGTGCCTACGGCCGTCCTCTCAGCTACAATCGGCGGCATGAAACTGTATCTGCACGCCATCGGCTGCCGCCTGAACCAGAGCGAAATTGAGACGATGGGCCGCCAACTGCTGGCCGCCGGGCACACCCTGGTGTCCGACCCGGCGCAGGCGGATAAAGTTATCGTCAACACCTGCGCCGTCACCGCCGCCGCCGCCCGCGACGGCCGTGCCTTCACCCGCCGCGTCCACCGCCAAAACCCCGATGCCGAAATCCTGCTCACCGGTTGCTACGCCACCATCGCCGCCGATGAGCTGACCCAGGCGGCGGGCGCCGGCCGCATCGTCGCCAACGCCCAGAAGTCCCAAATCGCGCAGCTCATTGACCCGGACGTCACCCCGCATACGGCCGTTTACGACCAGGAACCGATTTTGCGCCAATTTTTGGCCGGCGCCATGGGGCGCACCCGCGCCTTCATCAAAGTGCAGGATGGCTGCAACAATCGCTGCGCCTTCTGCGTCACCACCATCGCTCGCGGCGCGGGGCAAAGCCGCCCGTTGGCGGAGGTGACGGCCGAAATTCAAGCCATGACCGCCGCCGGGTATCAAGAGGCGGTGTTGACCGGCGTGCATTTGGGCAGTTACGGCCGTGATCTGAACCACAAAACCGACCTGCGCCGCCTCATCGCCGCTGTTTTGACCGATACCGACATCCCCCGCCTGCGTCTCTCCTCGTTGGAGCCGTGGCAGATTGCAGACGGCTTCTTTGAACTGTGGCAAAGCCGGCGCTTGCTGCCCCACCTGCATCTGCCCCTGCAATCCGGCAGCGACCACATTTTGCGGCGCATGGCCCGGCGCGCCAGCCGCGCCAGCTTCCGCCGCATCGTCCAGGAGGCGCGCGCCCACATCCCCGATCTCAACCTGACCACCGACATCATCGTCGGCTTCCCCGGCGAGACGGAGGCGGATTTTGGGGACAGCCTCGATTTTGTGCGCGAAATTCGCTTTTCCCGCCTGCACGTTTTCCCCTACAGCATTCGGCCGGGCACGGCCGCCGCCGCCATGCCCGGTCAGATTCCCGGCCCGGTGAAGAAGGAGCGGGCGCGGCGCACGATCCAGTTGGGGCAGAGGTTGAGCCTCGATTTTCACCGGCAGATGGAGACGCAGACGCGCCCGGTGTTGTGGGAGGCGGCCGTCGGCGCCGATGCGGACGGCTTGCGTTGGGCCGGATACACGGATAATTACGTCCGGGTGTTGGCGCATGGCCCGGCCGATTTGTTCAACCGGGTCATTCCCGCCCGGCTGCTCAATGCCGCGCCGGACAGTATGCGGGGCGAACTGGTTTTGAAGGATGAGGGATGAGGGCGGAAGGATGAAAAAGAGGTGGTTTATCGCTTTGTTTGTTGGTTTGTTGGCGGGGTGCGGTGGTCAAGCGGCGGGGAGGCCGACGGCGCCGCCTGTTCCCAATCCGCCGACTGCGCTGCCTGCCGCTCTGCCGGATGCAACCGCGACGGCCGTTTTGCCCCAGCCAGTAGTGACGACGGCCGCTTTGCCCTCACCCGCTGAGATGACGACGACGGCCGTACCTGCCAGCCCTCCCATTTTCAGCTTCACCTACCAGCAGCCCGACGGCAACCGGGTGTCGGCCGGCGTTGGCCGCTTGCCCAGATCATTGCCGCTGGACATCCCCCTCGACGGCCAGCCGGAATGGGTGTTGGCCGCGCCCATCGGCGATGGCGTGGTGTGGTCGGTGATGTTGGCCGACGGCCGGGTTCAAGGCTTCCAGGTGAATGGGGCGGGGGAGGCGACGGCCGTCAATCTGCCCGATCCCGGTTTGGCCGGATTCGCGCCCATCATGCGGCTGACCGGGGATGAAATCAGCCTGCTCCGCGCCCCAACCAGCCCGGCCGCCGGCAGCCATCCCGTCATCTTCAACCAGCGCGGCGATATGGCTTATGGCACGGCCGACGGCCGTCTCGTTTTATCGGATGCAAATGGCCTGTCCCTGGCGGATGTGGCCGTCAACCCGCTGCCCGACGCCCGCATTCTGTACGACGAAAACGGCCGTCTGCTCCTGCTCACCGACCCCGCCGACCGGTACGGGCATGGCGTGTTGGGGGATGGCCTGGAAGCGGGCGGCGTCACCCTGGTGGAGACCGCGCCGGAATCCCGCGTCGCCCTTTCCATCCCCATCCCTGAACCGGGCGTGGTGGAGGGGATTTCGCCCATCTGGACGGATTGGGACGGGGACGGCCGGCGGGAGATCATCGTCACCCAATCCGACGCCAACCAGGGGGCGCAGGTGGTGGTGTATGATGAATCGGGAACTGAAGTGGCCGCCGGCCCGGTCATCGGCCAGGGGTTTCGCTGGCGGCATCAAATTGCCGTAGCCCCCTTTGGCCCCAACGGGGAGATGGAGCTGGCCGAATCGCTGACGCCGCACATCGGCGGCGTGGTCGGATTTTATCGCTGGGAAGGGGATGCGCTGCGCATTGTGGCCCAACTGCCCGGCTACACCTCTCACGTCATCTACTCGCGCAATATGGACATGGCGGCGGCGGCGGATTTTGATGGGGACGGCCGTTACGAGCTGCTTTTGCCCAACCAACAGCGCACCGAATTGGGCGGCATTCGGCGCACACCGTCCGGCGCCGAAGCGGCCTGGACGCTGCCGTTGGACGGGGTGATGGTGACGAATTTGGGGATGGCGACGGGGACGGACGGCCGTTTGTGGCTGGGCGTAGGGCTGGCTGATGGTACGCTGCGTCTCTGGTTGCCGTGAACAGTATTCAGTGAACAGTGTGAACCGCCAACTGAACACTGATAACTGCTCACTGAATACTGCCTATGATCAGACCTCTGTCTTTGTTCCGGCGTGGTTCGTCGCCAGAGCAGACTGCACTGTTGTCACCAGCGTGTCAAAGTTGTACGGTTTTTGCAGGAATCCGGCGAGGGGCAGTCCGGCAAACTGGCCGGTCACTTCGTTTTCGGTGTAGCCGGATGAGAGCAGCACTTTCACCTTTGGGTTCACGGCCGCCAGCGCTCGAAAAGTTTCGGCCCCGTTCATCACCGGCATTTGCATGTCCAGCAGCACCAGGTCAATTTCCGCCTGGCGGACGCTGTAAATGTCCAGGCCGACCCGGCCGTTCTCAGCGGCGATCACCTGTAATCCGGCCATATCCAAAATATCGGCGACCGCTTCCCGCACCGACTCCTCATCATCAATCACCAGCACCAATCCGCCTGTTTGTGGCTGAACGGCGGTAACGGCCGGTTCGTCGGCGATCGGGCTGAACGGGCTGGCGGGAAAGTACAAGACAAAGCGCGTGCCTTGTCCCGGCTGGCTTTCCAGTTGCAGCCCGCCCTGGTGGGCGCGGATGATGCCCAGCGTGGCCGAAAGACCCAATCCGCGCCCATCCGCCTTGGTGCTGAAAAAGGGGTCGAAGATGCGGGACATGGTGGCTTTGTCCATACCCACGCCGTTATCCGCCACTTCCAAACAGACGTACTCTCCCGGCGGCAGCGTGTCGCCGCCCCAAAATGATTGATTGTCGTCTTCAGCCAACTCCTGGCTAAAAGTGCGAATGGTGATACGGTCGTCATCCCCAGCAAAAGCCTCGGCGGCATTGATGACCAGATTCATCGCCAGTTGTTGGATTTGTCCCCGATCCGCTTCGATGCCGGGCAGATGGTCAGACAGGTCGAATTGGAGATGGATTTGCTTGGACACGGCCGTTTCCAACAAGCCCAAATAACTGTTGATCACCTGGTTCAAATCCAGCACATCCACCTGGAACTGTCCTTTACCGGCATAAGCTAAAAGTTGATGGGTCAGATCGCTGGCCCGTTCGGCCGCTTTCATCACTTTTTGCAGATGGTCGCGGCTGTCGCTGTCCAGGGGCAGCTTGCCCAAAGCCAGCGACGCCTGGGCCAACATGCCGGTGAGCAGGTTGTTAAAGTCATGGGCGATGCCGCCCGCCAGCAGCCCCAGGCTTTCCAGCTTTTGCGCCTGCCGTAAGGCTTGCTCCACCTCTCGTCGCTGGGTGACATCGCGGGCGATGCCTTGAATGCCGACCAGACGGCCGTCATCATCCTTCAGCACAGTACTGTTCAGCTCTAAAACCAGGGGACGGCCGTCTTTGGCGGTGATGCGGGTTTCATATGGCTCCAGATGTTCCCCGGCCAATTTTCGCCCCATAGACTCGGCTATCATGCGCCGGTCATCCGGGTGAATGATTTCCATGAAGCCCATGTCTAAAATTTCTTCAGGGGTGTAGCCGGTGATTTGGGTAATGGCGGGATTGACGGCCGTCAAATTCCCGGCCATGTCCAACGTGTACACAATGTCCCCGGCGTTTTCAAACAACTGCCGGTACTTTTGCTCACTCTGGCGCAGCGCCTCTTTCGCCTGTTCCAACTCCGTCACCTGCTGCTGCATGGCCGCCAACGACTGCCGGATTTGCGCCGTCATGCTGTTGAACGTGGCCGCCAATGCCCCGATTTCATCCTCGCTGGCGACATCCGCTTGCCGGGACAAATCCCCTTGTGTGACGGCCTGCGCCGTCTCGGCCAACGATTCCAGCGGCACGATGATGCGATGTATCACCATAGCACGTAAGCCGATGGCGACCAACAACGACAAAGTCACCAATAAGACTGTCACGAACAGGGTGTCTACCGCCAATCGCAGCGCTTGTGGCGTCGGCTTTTCGGCGACCACGCCCAACCGTTGTACGCCTAAATTGATCCAGTCCACCGCATACACCATCTGCTGGCTCGATAACCCTGGTTGAATAGCGGCCGTCTCATTAACCCGGTATTCCGTATTTCGCAACACAACAGATGGGTTGCGGTGGGCTACCACCCGGCCGCCGTCATCAATCAGGAAGATATTTTCACCTGGTTCAGTGCGTAAACCGGCAAACAAATCCCACACCGGTTTGATGCGGATATCGGCGACCAATACGCCCTGCACTTCTCCCGTTTGTATATTCAAAAGGGAGCGAGAAATGCTCATCAACGGTTCGCTGGCCGGCGCATCAAAGGAAATGGAGCTGTAATACGTTTCTTCGGTGGCGGCGGCAACGGTGAAGGCGGGGTCGTTAGACCAATCCCCTTCCGATTCGACGGTGATGATGCCAATGCGGGAAACATGAAGCTGTTCTAACCCATTTTTGTCCAACAAATGAATGGATTCAAACGCTTTGTTGATGGCAGGCAGTTGGGAAAAAATGCTGTTGAGTTGGGATTGGGTGAGGGAATCAATGCCCTGCACTTGTACCATCGTATTCAGTTCCCCTTCGATTTCACGAAAAAAGGCGGCGATTTCGGCGCTGACGCCACGGGCGACCTGCTCCTGGTGACGGAGAGCCTGCTCTTTTTGCTGGCTGTAGCTGCGCCAGCCCAACAAAATGCCCACGATGATGAGAGGGCCGATGGCTAAACCGATGAAGGTGATGGTGAGGCGGGTACGAATACTATTTTGGAATTTGGGCATAGCTTACCAGTCCAAGTTATCGCCTTTACCGGATCAAAATATCGGCTTGCAAAAGGAGTTCATTGGGGATTTCAATGTTGATGGCGGCGGCGGTTTTCAGGTTGATGGTTAGAAAGAAATCGTCTGTTTCCACCGGCAATTCTAATGGGTCTGTGCCGAGGAGGATTTGGTCGGCCAGCCGGGCGGCGTTTCTGCCAGATTGGGGCAGGCTGATGCCAAAGGAGATGAGGCCGCCGGCTTCTGTCATAATCGGGGAGGGAACGGAGAGGGGTAGACTGAGGGTTATGGCCGTATTTGCCAGGGTGTCCACACGGGTGGTAAATAAATTGTCTGGCGGCAGGAAGATGGCGTCAATGTCATCGGGGATGTGAGCGACGGCCGCATCAATCTCCTCTGGCGTCCGCGCTTCCTGGGTCACGATCACAATGTCGTAATCCTGCGCCGCTTCCCGCACCCGGGCCAATGCCAGCGTGGGCGCCGGGTCATCCGGGTTATACGGAAAATAAATCCGTTTGGCGTCAGGCGCAATTTCCAATAAAAGTTGCAGCCGCCGGGGTTCGGCCAACCCCCAATGGATGCCGGTCAGGTTGCCGCCCGGCGCGGACAAACTGCGTACCAGCCCGGCGGCTATGGGGTCAAACACGGCCGCAAATACGATGGGGGTTTGAGCGGTAGCTGTCGCTTGCATAGCGGCCTGGGATGCCGGCGTGCCGACGGCAAAAATGAGGTCAACTTCGGCCGTTACCAATTCCTGGGCCAAAGCGGGAAGCTGAGAAAGATCGCCCGGCGCGCCGTTGTAAACAAAGGTGACGTTTTCCCCTTCTACGTAGCCTAACTCGGCTAACCCTTCTTTAAAGCCGGTCAAAACGGGTTCCAGGCCGGGAGAGAGGTTGATGACGCCAATTTCAAATGCGGGATCGCGGCGGGAGGAATTGGTGCAAGACAAGGATACGGCCGTTATCATTAACAGGAGAAAATTAAACAAAAACGGCCGTGCCCTAAATTTTGCTTTTGGCATGATCATGCGTCCCCACTCCCAACGGGGCCATACCTAAAAGGATATTGCCCATATCTTACTCGATCAGTTGGTAAAAAATCTCCTTTCTGACTACAAATTCACGAGTTCATAACGCCATCCGAGACCTGCAAGGTTTGGAAACCCCACAGGTCAAGCGGTTACAACTGGTCTGCTATCTTCGCCAACCGTTCCACCGCCCGTTCCAACTCGCTCATGGCGGTGGCGATGGAGAAGCGCACATGCCCCTCGCCGCTGCTGCCAAAGCCAATGCCCGGCGTACCCGCGATTTGAGCCTTTTCCAACAACGCATCCGCCAATTCCAGGCTGTTCTTTTGGCTGTGAGGGAAGCGGGGAAACAGGTAAAACGCGCCTTCGATGTCGCGGCATTCAATCCCCTCAATTTCGTTCAACGCCTTCACCATGAAATCGCGCCGCGCCCGGTACGATTCGCGCATCTCGACGATGAAATCCTGCGGGCCAGTGAGCGCCGCCACCGCCGCGTGCATGGTGAAGTTGGCCGCCGAGGAGACGGTCTGGCTGTTCATCCGGGTGACGATTTTGAGGATAGGCGTCGGCCCGGCCAGCCAACCCAGCCGCCAGCCGGTCATGGCATACGCTTTAGACATGCCGTTGGCAGTCAGCGTGCGTCCGGCCATGCCGGGTTGGGCGGCCAGGGAGATGTGTTGACGGCCGTCGTACACTAACTTTTCATAAATCTCATCCGCAATCACATACAAATCCGCCTCGATTGCCACCTTCACGATGGCGTCTATCTCCGCCTGCGTCAACACCCGCCCGGTGGGGTTACAGGGGGAATTGACCATGATCGCTTTCGTCTTAGGCGTCAATTTGGCCCGGATTTGGTCGGCCGTCACCCGGAAATTATCATCCGACGACAAGCTGACCGGAACCGGAACCCCGCCCGCCAGCGTGATCATCGGCGGGTAAGAGACCCAAACCGGCTCCAGATAGAGAACCTCCTCGCCCGGATTCAACACCGCCGCCAGCGCCAGATAAAGCGCCCACTTGCCGCCCGGCGTCACCACGATGTCGGTTTGCGGATTAACGTGGATATGGTTGTCCTGAGACATCTTGTGGGCGATGGCTTCCAGCAAGGGACGGATGCCTTTCATGGGGGCGGGGTAGTGGGTGGCTCCATTTTGGATGGCGCGAAAAGCGGCGTCCACGACATGCTGCGGGGTGGCAAAATCGGGATCGCCGCCCGCCAGAGCGATGACATCCTGCCCGGCGGCCTGCAAAGCCTTCGCTTTATCGTTCACGGCCAATGTGACGGAAGCGGGAATACTGCTCACGAGTTGGGAAAGTTGTTTCATAACCACTCCTTCAAAAAAGTAGGGCGATTTTGCAAATCGCCGCCCGGTAATTCTAACGACTTGACGCGCAGCCGCCAACTACTCTAAAATCCGGCCGGTCGCATACAAAAGGAAAAATCTTGATGGTTGAAAAATGGCAGAAGCAGTCCAGCGTCGAAATCGCTGACCACAAAATCTTCAAAATACGACAAGACACCAGCCTCTCTCCGCGCACAGGACGCCTGCACCCCTTTGTGATTTTGGATGCCGGGGATTGGATCAACGTGCTGCCGGTGACGCCGGCGGGAAAGGCAGTGATGATCCGCCAATACCGGCACGGCGTCGAAGCGGTCACGCTGGAGATTCCCGGCGGCATGGTAGACGCGGAGGATGGCGATCCGGCGGCGGCGGCGCGGCGGGAACTGCTGGAAGAGACGGGTTACGCGGCCGATGAACTCATCTACCTGGGAAGCTGCACCGCCAACCCCGCTTTTCTCAACAACCGCGTCTACACCTACCTGGCGCTCAACGCCCGCCTGGTAGCCCGTCCCACGTTCGACAGCGCGGAGGATATTCAAGTGGAAGAGGTAGACCTGGCGCGGCTGCCCGATCTGGTGACGTCGGGCCAAATCACGCACGCGCTGGTGGTGGCGGCGTTCTACCATTTCAACCGGTATTGCGAAAAGTATCCCGATTGGTTTGCGGCTATGCTGCTAAATGCCAACAAAAAAGCCGCTCTTTCAAAATGAGCGACTTTCTAGTTTACAGGGATGTTAGCATGACAACCAGCATTTACCAATGCCTCTACTACTAGACAATAGTTAACATATATGTTAATATCCAGACATAGATTGGGAAATTCTCTACTACAACAAGAATGTGAAGGAATTGATCAATGACTGGCCTGTCGGTATCCGAGCGTTCTATGCCAGAGTGACCGAACGAATGGAAACCTTTGGCCCAAACTTGGGGATGCCCTTCACCCGCAGCATGGGAAAAGGCTTATTTGAAATTCGGGCTAAAGGCAAAGAAGGCATTGGTCGCGCTTTTTTCTGCACAATCGTAGACTGGAGAATCGTCATTCTTCACGCTTACATCAAGAAAACACAGAAAACGCCTCAAAAAGAACTGAAAATAGCCCGTAGAAGAATGGACGATGTAAAAAATTGGTGAGGTGCAACATGATGGAATCACACGACGAGATGCTGAAAGAATGGAAACAAGACCCAGCCTTTCAGCGGGAATATGATGA
>JAJRVV010000073.1 GCA_024277135.1 Chloroflexota bacterium
ATACAGCTTGATGTGGATACCCCCGATGAACTGCAAGGGCGACTGGAGCAAGTTAGCTGGGAAGATTATAGGGCAGAACATGCCCGCTATGAACGTCGTCAGGAACAATTCCGTCGTCGCTATCGCTGGCGACACAATAGAGATGCTGTTCTTGAGCAACGGCTTGCTGATTGGGCTGAGGCTGCCCTTGATGTGTGATGTGCTGTTTTTGCCCTAATGCCAAAATACCCTCCTAAATGCCTCCCTCTGAATTTATCTTTTGCCATTACGGAACTATTTATTCAAGGCAAACACAATCTTGATTGCCCGATCAATTTGCCGGAGGTCATCGTCACTCAACCGCCCCCGAATGCGCCGCAGACGATGGCGGTGATCAATAGGCCGGGTTTGTATGCAGTCGGCAATAGATTTCTTGGTCAGGCCATTTTTATCCGTTGGCTCAATGACTACATTCGTCACAATCCGCGCTTTCTTCTCTGACCACCCTGTCAACGGTACCACCTGAATGACAGGAACGCGCTGGTTATAAATATCATTGGTGACAATGACACACGGCCGTACCTTCCCCGTCTCCGATCCCTTTGTCGGCTCCAAATTCACATCAATCACCATGCCCCGTTTTAATGATTGGCTCATTCCGGCCATCCAACTACCGCCGATTCTGTCAGTTCAACCAACTCTTCATCCTCGGCGAATAACTCCGCATACAAGTCGGCAGACGCCATCAATTTTTGCTCCTCCAACTCCTTCTGCAAACGGAACAAGGCCTCCCGCACCAGATCGCTGCGATTACGAAATCCGTACTTTTTATATTTTTTCAGAAAATTAGCATGTTCTTCTAACAAGCTGACTTTTGTTTGAATCATTTTGCGCCTCATACTGTCCCCTAAATCACGGGACAATTTCAGGGCAGTTTAACACGCTCAACATCCATGTGTCAATTGGCGAAACGGCCGTCCCAATCCAAAATCACCCCGCCGCCCAATAACTCGCCGCAATCCACACCCCGCTGAGGATGGCAATGCCCAGTTCAGTAAAACCAAATTTTTTAACATGGGGCACCGGCCGGACACGGGCCGCCGCCCAAACCGAACGCGCCAAAAAAGCGGCAAAGGAGACGGCCGTCAACCAGGGCGCTATCCCCAACCCCGCCGCCGCCAAAACCAGGAGCAGGCCAGCCGCATGAAAAGCCACAATACCGGCCCGGTTGATCGCTTTGCCATGCGTATCGAAAATGCGCAGGCGGACATAAAAAGCGGTCAGCAGGTTTTGCAGCGCCATCAAGCCCCACAAGCCCCACGCCCAGCTTGGCAAACGGCCGTTCGCCGCCAACGCCGCCGCCGGCGCCATGAGGGAGAGCGCCGCCGCCCCCGACAGTTCCATCCCCAACGAGCGCAGTCCGGCGCGGCCGTATCGCGCCGCCAGCAAATAACCCGCCAAAATCAGAGCCAGCGGGGCCAGCAGCCAGAACAACTGTCCTCGTTCCACAATCAAAAGCCCCGCCAGACACAGCAAGGCCGCCGCGCCAAACGCCGCCGTCCACGCCGCCGCCAGCGGCCCATCCGCCCGGCGCGCTTTACCCCGGCGAACCCGTAGCCACACCGTCGCCGGCTGGCGCATGAGAAAGCCAGACAGCCCGCCAATCAGCGTCAACCAAACCGGCAGATTGAAACGGCCGGCCACGGCCGCGCCCACAAAAAAGGGAACCAACAGCCATGCCCAAGTGCCATGTTCGGTGGGCATGATGATTTGTTTGCGAAAAATAGATCGTTTAGCCAAAGTTAATTTTCCCGAATCTCCGCTGTCACTTCCATCTCGCCCCATTTGGCAAAAGTCAACCGCAGCGGAATCTCATCCCCGGCCTGGAATGGAGCGGTTTTGTTCATGCACATCACATGAATGCCGCCCGCTTGCAGCGCCACGATTTCCCCGGCCGGGAGCGAAACCTCGTTATTGGGCGCAGGGCGCATCCCCATCACGCCGTCATCTTTCATGAAGGATTCGTGCAGTTCGGCCGCGCCGCAAACATCCGCCTGCACGCCTATCAGCGCGTCGTCCACCCCCGTCCTATTTTCGATGATCATATAAAACGCGCCATTCGCCGCCGAGGGGGGCGACGGCCGCGCCCACACGCCCATCACCCGCATCTCTTCGCCGCTGCAGGCAACGGCCGTGACCAACAACAACAAACTCAACAAAATAATCTTCTTCATCCATTCGTTCCTTTCCCAGACAACAACCCCTTTACCCCAGGCTTGATGGTAACAAAAAATGGGAGCGGGGCAATTGAATGTCCCCAAATTTGTGATGAGTGGCAGCTTGCGCTAAACTCATACGCTTGAGAGTTGAGGACTTTGTATGAAAATCGCGGTTTTATCTGACATTCACGGAAATCTACCGGCGCTGAAAACGGCCGTCGCCGACATAGACGCCTGGCAGCCGGACAGGGTCGTGGTCAACGGCGACATCGTCAATCGAGGGCCGCTCTCACTAGACTGCCTGCGGCTTATCCGCCAGCGCCGCCAGCAAGATGGGTGGCGTTTAGTGCGGGGCAATCACGAAGATTATCTGCTGGAATGTGACCGGCCTGACGCGCCCAAAAGCGGTCCCGAATATGAGGTGATGCAGTTCGCTCATTGGGCTTACAACCAACTCAACGGGGACGTGGCCGCACTGGCCGCCATGCCGGAACAGTTCCAATGGTTCGCCCCCGACGGCAGCGAATTCCGCGTCGTTCACGCTTCGATGAAAAGCCGGCGATGGGGCATCCACTATAAAATGCCGCTGGCCGAACAACGAAAGCTGATCGCTCCGGCCCCGGCCGTCTTCGTCACCGGACACACCCACCTGCCCCACATCCACACGGTAGATGAGACGCTGATCGTCAATGCCGGTTCGGTGGGGGCGTCGTTTGATTGGGATCGGCAGTTGAGCTACGGCCGTTTCACCTGGGACGAAGACGATGGCTGGCAAGCGGAAATCGTGCGGCTGGCATACGATATTGAGCAGGTGGAAAAGGATTACGTTGAGTCAGGCTTTTTGCGGGAGGCGGGAGCGTTGGCCCAACTGATGCTGGTGGAGCTGCGTAAAGCGCGCGGCCTCATCTACCGCTGGGCGCACACCTATGAAAAAGCGGTTTTGGCGGGCGAGATTGATATCGAAACCAGTGTGCGCAAATTGATGGCCGAGGAGGATGTACGGCCGTTCACCGGCCCCCCCGGCTGGACAATCGAGTAAAATCCTGCACGAAATCCAGCGCCACTTCCTTCAAATCCCCCCGATTGGGCAGCGACCCCATCATGCCATACATCGACGCGCTCCGCGATGGCGCTCCGTCGCCGGATGGCCCCAGCATCCCCGACAGCCGCGCCGTCAACCAACTGACCCACCGTTGCGGCAGCCAGCTGGCGGCGGCGCGAGCAACGGCCAGCAACGCTTTATTGCCTGCCTTGTGCGCGCTCATCCTACTGGCTACACGAACAGAGTCCGCCAAATCCCGCAAGAATGCCGCCTCTTTGCCCACATGGGCAAAATTAATCGTCAGGTGCAGGCTGGGCGGGTGATGCTGCCGATCCAGATGCCAGCCGCGCAGCCCCATCTCATCCCCCACTTCGTAAATGTCCAGCTTGTCGGCGCCAATCGCCAGGATACTCATCGCCGGATCGCCTAAAATGTGGATGCCGGGGATGTCGCCGATGCCGCGGCGCGCGGCCGTCACCGTTTTCATCACCTCAGCCGCCACCGTCAGATACCCCGACTCGCCCAAATAATTCATGATCGCCCAGGCGGCAGCTATCGCCCCCCCAGGTCGGGTTCCGCCCATCGTGGGCGAGGCGTAAATGCCGCCCGGCCAATCGGTCACGGCAAAAAGCTGGTGGCGGTGGATCTCCCGGTTTCGGTACAAAATGAGGGACGCTCCTTTGGCGGCATACCCGTATTTATGCAAATCGGCCGAGATGGAGGTGACGCCGGGAACCTGAAAATCGAAATCGGGCACAGGGCAGCCCAACTGGCGCACAAAGGGAAGCATGAAGCCGCCCACGCACGCATCCACATGGCACAAAATGCCCCGCTCCTGGGCGATTTGGGCCAGGTCGGGGATGGGATCCATCACGCCGTGCGGATAAGCGGGAGCGGAGCCGACGATGAGGATGGTGTTGGCATTGACGGCCGTCCGCATCGCCGCCACATCCGCCGTCAAATCGGCCGTCAACGGCGCGCGCACCGCCTTCACGCCAAAATAATGAGCCGCCTTGTCAAAGGCCGGGTGCGCCGAAGTAGGCAGCGCCATCTCCGGCTGCGCGATGCGCGGCTTGTGGAGTTTGGCCCACTCCCGCGCCGTCACCACCGCCATCAGGATGGATTCGGTGCCGCCGCTGGTCATGTTGCCGGCCGTCTGGGCGTCGCCGCCCAGCAGCGCCGCGCTCATCGCCACCACTTCCGTCTCGCAGCGGCGCAGGCTGGGGAAGGCGGTGGGGTTGAGCATGTTGTCTGAAAAAAAGAGGGTGTACGCTTCTTTCAGGAGGGTTTGGGCTTCTTCGCCGGCGGAGTAGACCAGGCTGAACACCCGGCCATCCTGCCAGCGCACATCTTTCTCTTTCCAGGCCCGCAGTTGGGACAAAATCTCGTCGCGGGCACGGCCGTGTTCAGGCAGTTCCATCTACCCCTCCTCAAAGAAAAGCCACAGAGGACACCGAGAACATAGAGAAAGGAGAAACTTCATCCTTCATCCTTCATCCTTCTCTTCACTCCATGTTTTTCAATTCAACCGGGTCTTGCTGGGGACGGCAGACGCCGCAATATACCGCTCCCGCCACCACAATCGCCTTGTAGCTGCCGGAGGCGGTGCGGTAGGTGTGAATGATGTACGGCATTTCCTGGGTATGGGTCTTGCACACGGCCCGCCCGCAAAAACGGCAGGCGGCATGAGCCGGTCGTTCACAATGCCAACATTCCATAGCTTCTCCTACTCCACAAAATCCAAATCTTTGGCGGCAAACAGATCGGCAGCCAACAAAAACAAAAATGTGGCATACAGCAGTAACAGCGCCGGGGCCAGCGCTTGCAGCCTGTCAAATACGCCGGCCACCGTAGCCTCCGTGATGGCGCGGAAGGGCCAGAACACCAGGCCAAAGGCGCGGCTGATGGCGCCGCCGCTGCCGCTGGCGAACCAACGGCCAATATCGAAAAAGAAGTTACCCGCGCTGGCGGCGCCGCTGCGCATCATGAAACTGCCGATGTTTTCCGCCAGCCCGCCAAACCAACTGCTGAGAAAACCATTGCTGTCCTGACTGAACAAAAGAATGGCCAGCACGCCAAACAAGTAGACCCGCGACCAGCCATTGGTGACGAAATCGGTGGCGTGTAAGGCTAAAACGGCCGTCAAGATATTGACCGCAATCCACAACGGCGGAATAGAGAGGAGTCGCTGCCAATCCGTCACCGGCCCCCGATAAAGCGCCAGCAAAGCCACCAGCGCTTGCAAAAATCCCGCCGCCAACAACGCTGCCAGCAGGACGGCCGTCAAAAATTCCACCCGGCTGGCTAACCGCACCACCAACGGGTAATGAGCGGCGTGATTGGCGTGCGTGGCGATGGAAAGCGTGATCAAAAAAGTCGCCACCGCCCCAAACGCGCCAATCACCAAAATATAATTGTCGGCGTCAGGCGTCCCTTGTCCTGGCGGGAACATCAGAATCCAAAATGCCAGCGCCAGATTGAGGAAAATCAAACCAGCAAAAGAAAATACAAATCGGCGCAGGAGATAACCGGTCAAAACTAAAATGCGTTGGGTCATTGGACAGCCTCAGCATAAATTTCGGCCACCGTAATCCGCTTTTGCTCCACATGAACCACATCCAAACCGAGTTGAAGCAGGGCGGATAAAACTTGCCGGCCTAAAGGCATCGCCTCTCCTTCCAGGGTGATGGTGTCGCCGGAAATGGTCAGTTGGGCGTGTATCTGCTCAAATTGACGGCGGGTAGGTTCGTCCAGTTTGACGCTGGTCTGGATGATGATGTGGTTGCGGGCAGCCAGAGCGTCGGCCATGCTGTTCTGGTAAAGAATGTGGCCCCGGTTGAGAATGACCAGATGGGAGCAAACCTCGGTAACTTCATGAAGCTGATGAGAACTCATGACGACGGATTTACCGGCTGCCTGGAGCGCCTTGATGCGGTGTAAAATGTCTTCCTGCCCTTCGGGATCAAGGCCGTTGGTCGGTTCGTCCAACAGCACCAACGGCGGATCGCCGATGAGGGCCTGGGCCAGCCCCAACCGTTGCCGCATCCCTTTGGAGCAAGTGCGGATTCGTTTGCCGATGGCGTCCAACAGGTCTACCTGACGCAAACTGTTGATGACGGCCGTATCCGCCTCACCGCCGCTCAAATTGCTCAACCCGGCCACCATTTTCATATATTGGCCAACGCGCAGATGGTTGGGAAACAACAGCCGTTCTGGTTTCAAAGCCGCGCGGGGCCAGACCGAACCGGTGGGTCGGATACGGCCGTCATCCGGGTTAAGCAGCCCCGCCACAATCTTGAACAGCGTCGTCTTGCCCGCGCCATTTGGCCCCAACAGACCAATCACTTCCCCCCGGCGAATCGTGACCGATACATCCGCCAGCGCCGTCAGTGTGTAAAATCGTTTGGTTACGTGTTCAACGTGAATCACAATTTGGTCCTAAAAAACATCCGATTTCTCGTCTACTGCAATACTTATCTATCCGGGGCAACAGAAATCGGATGTCTAAGCAGCTACCCTGTCATTGCAAAGCATCGGAGGTTAGTTTACCACAGGGAAATAGGCAGGCAACGAAGCCCCAAAAGCAGCCCATGATCGAAACAATGGTTGATTCGACGACCATCAATCCGCCTGCTATAATGCGGGTTTGGATTGCAAAAAATGACCGGCATCAAGCCGATAACGTCTTAAAAACTGAGGTTGAATCATGAATTTAAGTCCATTGGCTCCTTACTTGAGCCTTGCTGAAATTATTTTAGCCATCACCCTGACCGTGTTGGTGCTGCTACAAACAAAAGGCTCCGATTTAGGCGGCTTTTTTGGCGGATCGGGGGATTCCGGCTCTGGTTTCCGCACCCGGCGCGGGGTGGAAGCGACCATGCACCGGGTCACGATTTTTGTGTCCGTTGTTTTCTTCATTACCACGCTGCTTGCTTTCATCGCCTGGGGACAGGTCGTCTAATTTAATCACATCCTGTTGACGACAACCGCAGGAAACGTCGGCATTCAAAGACCTGCGAGGTTTCCCAAAAACCTCGCAGGTCTCCCTGTTTTCATATGAAATTCAATCTACGGTGGCAGTTGCTTCTGGCCCTAGTGGGATTTGCCTTAGTGGCGGCGCTGTTGTCATATCAGGTTCAAGTTGAGGAGTTTCAGGCGGCCGCGGCCTGCACCGACACGGTTCCGGCTGCCGGCGGCGCCTTTGTGGAAGGCGTTGTGGGCGCTCCCCGGAATCTCAACCCCCTGCTCAGCGATCCCTTCCCCATCGAGCGCGACTTGGTCAATTTAATTTTTGATGGGTTGACCCGTGTCAACGAAAAAGGGGTGTTGGTTCCGGCGTTGGCGCAAAGCTGGCAAGTAAGCGAAGACGGCCGTACTGTCACCTTCACCCTGCGCCAAGAGGTGGTCTGGCACGACGGGGAACCATTTACGGCCGACGATGTCGTCTTCAGCTACGGCTTGATGCAGCAAGAAGGCTTCCCCGGCCCGGCCGCGCTGTCCCGGCTCTGGCAGGCAGTGACCATCACCCAGGTTGACGATTTCACCGTCACCTTTACGCTGCCCGAACCCTTCTCCCCCTTCCTGGAAGCGACCACACGCGGCATTTTACCGGCTCATTTGCTGGCGGGCGTGACGGCCGTTGACCTGAACGACTTACCCTTCAACCAGGAACCCATCGGCTCCGGCCCCTTCATGGTGGCCGCCGGGCAGGATTGGCCGCAAAGCAACCGGCTGAAATTGACGCCCAATCCGTCGGCGTGGCCCCAGGGAACCCGGTTGGACTCGTTGGATTTCCAGTTTTTCGCCGATGAACCCTCTTTGCTGGCCGCGTTTGCCGCCGAAGAAATTGACGCCATCAACCGGGTTTCGTCCCAGGCGCTGCCCGAAATCGCCGGCATCCCCGGCGTCCGCCTGTTCACGGCGCCGGAGCCGCATTACACCACCCTGTTTTTTAATCTGGGCGGCGAAAGCCCGGCGTTTTTGAGCGAAAAAGCGCTGCGAGAAGGGTTGGCGTATGCCTTGGATCAAGAGGCGTTGGTAGATATGGCCGTGACCGGTCAAGGGTTGGCGATGGCCGGCCCCTATCCCAACACCTCCTGGGCGTACAACCCGATGTTGGCCTCCCCGTATGCAACAAATTTAATTTCGGCGACGGCTGTGCTGGAAGAGAATGGCTGGACGCTGCCCGCAGGCAGCGATGTCCGCCAAAAAGAAGAAACGGAACTGGCGCTAACTTTGGTGGGACTGGACACGCCGCCAAACCGGGACATGGCCCGCCTCATTGCCGACCAATGGGCGCAAATTGGCGCGGCCGTCACCCTGGATTTGCAGCCAGACCTGGCCGCGCTGCGCCAGCTTTTGGCCGCTGGCCCGTTTGATGTGGCGCTGGTGGACATTTCGCCCCTGGCCGACCCGGATTTATATGACTTTTGGAGCCAGGAAGCGATTATTCGCGGCCAAAATTATGGCGGCTGGAACAATCGCCGCGCCAGCGAAGCGCTGGAGAGAGGACGGCAGGTGTGGGACTTGGATGAGAGACGGCCGTACTACGATGCCTTCCTGCGCCAATTCAACAACGATTTACCCGCCGTCCCCATCTACCAACACGTCTACACCTACGCCCTCAGCCCCCAGGTACACGAGGCTGAAATCGGCCGTATTGACCAGTCCCGCGACCGTTATGAAACGTGGGCTGATTGGTTTCTCCACTTCGAGGAGGTACCCGTCAACTGCCCTGATACAGAGACATGAGGGGCATCGCCCAGCTTTCAGGTATTTCCCGACAAGTAAGCTGCCGAAAGTTTGATATAATTCACGCAGACATTCACACGCGCTCAAATGGCGCTCTTCCTGCCGATGAGCGATTTAACTATTGAGGAGAAACATAATGGGTAGTTTAGGCACTCCCGAACTATTGATCGTACTCGCTGTCGTCCTGCTTGTTTTTGGCGTGGGCCGCATTGGCAAGCTGGGCAGCGAATTGGGCAAAGGCGTCAGCGCCTTCCGCAAAGGCATCAAAGAAGGACAGGCCGAAGAAACGGCCGAAAAAGCAGACGACAATATTTTGAATGAATGACGCTTTAAGGTTCTCTGGGAATTGATGGGGTTATCAAATTATGACAACCCCCTGAAATCCTGAAAAGCCTGTAAAGTTTGCCTGATGGATAGTATTTTTGGCATTGGCACCCCGGAACTAATTGTCATCCTCATCCTGGCGGGCATCGTCATGGGGCCAAATCGGATCGCCCTGACAGCGCGCTGGCTGGGGAAAACGACGGCCCAATTACAGCGCATCTCGCGCAATTTCATGCGGCAGATCAACACGGAATTGGCGGCTGCCGATCAGAATGGCGAGCTGCGTCAGGCGATGAATGATGTGCAGGATTTACGGCGACAGCTTCAGGATTTGCGAAGCGAGATTGCCACTGCGGCCACCCAACCGATTGAGGAAGGAAAAGCGGCCGCGCGCGAGAGCCAGGAACTGCTGAAAACGGTCGCGCAATTACCCGAAAACAACAACACCATCGCCCCGCCCCAATTTTCCCAACCAACAGATTTGCCCAGACCCGTTGACATTCCTGACGACCCCGAAACATGAGTACAGAAGTTTCCCCCAGCGAAGAGTACCTCAACCAGGAGCAGTCCATCCTGACCCACCTCAGCGAACTGCGCAAGCGGATGACCTGGGCAGCCGGCAGCTTGCTGTTGATGACCATCCTCAGCTTCATCTTTGCTGAGCCTTTGCTAAATTTCCTACTCGCTCCTTATGCGAACAGCGCCCCCGGCGGCGCTGAACTGCAAACTTTGCGACCGACGGAAGGCATCGAGACCTTTTTCAAAGTGTCGCTTTTATCAGGCGGCATCTTATCCATGCCGCTCATTCTCTACCAGTTTTGGCTGTTCATTAAACCGGGATTAAGCAAACATGAACGGCGATACATCTACATTTTCTTGCCCAGCGCCTTGCTTTTGTTTGGTTTGGGCATCTCTTTTGCCTGGTTTATTTTGGTGCCGGCGTCTGTGCAGTTTTTAGCCAATTTTTTGCCGGACGTGTTCAAAACAGATTGGACGGGGCAGGAATACATCGGTTTTCTCGTCACCATGCTGTTCTGGATTGGCGTCAGCTTTGAGATGCCGGTGATCATCTATTTTGTGGCCCGGCTGGGATTGGTGACGGCCAAAACCTTGCGCGAACAGTGGCGGATTGCCGTGGTCGCCATTGCTGTCATCGCCGCCGCCATCACCCCTTCCATTGACCCCATCACCATGCTGTTGACGATGCTGCCCCTGAACATTTTGTACGGCATGAGCATCATTCTGGCGCATGTCGGCCAGCGGCAGTTTGAAAAGTCTATGGCAGTAGCATAGCGCGGTAAACCGCAAGAAGTGACTAAAGTGAAAATAACCACCTATCATATTTGCGCGGTTGATACAATTGTTGCAGAGGAATTCTATAGCAGCCCCACCCCCATCGCCGCCCGCACTCTGTCACCTTGTCACCCCCTCACCTTGTCGCCTTGTCACCCCTTCACCTTGCCATCATGATTCAAGCGGCGGCTGGGCCGGTACGGGTAAAAGTGGATGATTTCTCCGGCCCGATGTCCGGCTTGCATCGTGCGCCAGAATTTGATGCCAAACAAATCCGCATGATGCGCTTCAAATACCTGGCGCAGCTCGCCATACAATCCTAAAAAAGTGCGGAATTCTTCGGGGAACACATCGTTTTCGTCGGCCGTGAACCAGGGCTGGTCAAACAGTTCATCTTCTTCGTAGGGGGATTGCGGGATGAGACGAAAGTTACAGTCGGTGAGATAGGTGAGTTCGTCGTAATCGTAAAAAACGACACGGCCGTGCCGCGTCACCCCAAAATTTTTTAGCAGCAAATCCCCGGCAAAAATGTTGTTGGCAGCCATGTCTTTGACCGCACGGCCGTAATCCACCACTGCCGCCCTGGCGGCTGCCTCATCCGCCTCTTTCACATAAATGTTAAGCGGGATGACCCGCCGCTCGACGTAAGCATGATGTACCACCACATTTTCACCGTTGAGGGCGACCGTATCGGCGGCGACAGCTTGCAGTTCGGCCAACAATTCATCGGTAAAGCGGGCGCGGGCAAATTTGAGGTGTTCAAATTCCTGCGCATCCACCAACCGCCCCACCCGGTCCCGATTAAAAACCATTTTGTATTTGGCTTTGACCTGCTGCCGGGTGCTCATTTTGGGCGGGGCAAAGCGGTCTTTGATGATTTTGAAGACGAGGTCATAACCGGGCAGGGTAAACACCGTCATCACCATCCCTTTTTCGCCGCGGGCGGTTTCAAAACGGTCATCTGAGGTTTCGATGTAATTCAACAAACCGCGATACAGTTCCGTTTTGCCGTGCTTGTTGTAGCCCAGGGAGATGTACAATTCGCCGCGCCGTTTGCGGGGGACGATGGTACGCAAGAAGTGAACCAGGTCATACGGCCGTTCCACCAACACATGAAAATAGGAGTAGGCGAAGCTGAACAGAATGCTCAGATCATCTTCCTCCAGCAAAACCGCATCCACTTCAATGCCACCCTCATGATGGAGCAGCGCCAATCCCAGGGGGATTAAGTGAGAGCCGCTGAACATGCGGCCAATGATGTACGCCGCTTTGCCCCGGTAGAAAACAGCATCCACGATTTCGGCCCGTTCCACCACCTGCAGCGCCCCGATTTTCTTGAGATGGGCTTCAATGCGCGCCGCCGCCTGCGCCACGTCCTGTTCCAGATGGGCGTACTCGGCGTCAAACTGGAAGTCGGTGAGGATTTTTTGGACGAGTACGGCCGGCGAGCTGGCTCGTTTGTAGGCGCAATAAACCGGGCCGCGGGTCGGGGTTGGCGGGGTTTCAAAATCAGTGTCCACAAACTCAATCTGGGGGTCCACGCCAACAGTAGTAAAAATGCGGCGGGTGATCGAGTTAAAAAAGGTTTCCGCCAATTCCCAATCGTCCCGGCTGGCGATCAGGCCGGAGTAAACCGCTTTCATGCTGGCCCAAATTAGTTTTTCATACGGCCGTCCATCCAACAAATCCAATATCCCCTTCATGGTGGGATCAACGACTCGTTTGTAAAGCTGCAACCGCTCGGCCGCATCCGCCTGCGCCCCCGACCAATCCCGCGTCTCAAACTGCTTTTTGGCCCGCCGGGTGATGCGGCGAAATTCACTTTGGTATGTCTCGAAACCCTCTAAAATGGCGCGGGCGCTCAGGTTAGCCAGTCGGCTGTCGGAGAGATGTTGGGTCATAAGGTTCTCGGTTTATTGCAGGTATGTAAACGACAAATGCAACTACTAAGCCCCTCTGGAATTTCACCACGAAGACACGAAGGCGCAAAGAAAAACCAGAGAAACTTTGTGTCTTTGTGCCTTTGTGGTTAGCAGTTACCAACAAATTACAAAATCTTGATCTCATCTTCCAGCGCGGACGGCCGTGTTGGTTTGCGCTTATGGTCGCTCAACCAAAACGCCGCCAGCCCGCCGCCGATGAAACCGAACAAATGCCCTTGCCAGGAAACGCCCGCCCGCAGCGGCAAGACGCCCCAAATCATGCTGCCATACAAAAACAGCACCAGCAAGGATAGGGAAATCGTCTTCAAACTGCGCTCGAAATAGCCGCGCAGGAGCAGGAAACCGAAGTAGCCGAAAATGAGACCGCTGGCGCCCAGGTGGACGGAATTGCTGGGCGCGAACAACCACACGCCCAGCCCGCTGACAACGGCCGTCACCCCCGTCACCCACCAAAACGACGCCTGTCGATCCAACATCACAAACCAGCCCAATACCATAAACGGTATCGAATTGGCCGCCACATGAGCGAAACCGATGTGCAAAAAAGGAGCCAGCGCAATCCCCCACAGGCCGACGGCCGCGCGCGGTTTAATCCCCAATCCATCCAACGCTCCATTCAAAATCAGTCGATCCGCGATTTCCAATAACCAGAACAGAGCCACAAAACCGCCCAAAATGGCAACCTGTTCCTTAAACGTACGTCCCGCTTCTTGCAATTGCCCTTGTCGCTCGCTCATTTCATATCCTCACAAACTCATCGAAAATCAACCACATTGTACTCCAACTACGCATCCTTTTCTCAAGAGTTTCCGGGCAATCATAGCGGTTTCACCAATTTCAAACCACATTTCACGCTTGACTTTTCCCAGCGGGCAAGATAGGATGACATCACTTAACAAACGGGGCTGGTCAGCGCAAGGACCCTGCTAATTGTGAATTATTAATTGTTAATTACTCATTGTTCATTGTTAGCGGGGTTGACGAGGCGAAGGTTCTCCACCGCGAGGTGGGCGCTAACTGATGGCTTTATTCAAAGCCAGACAGGAAAATCGACAGATCAGCGGATGCCTTCCAGAGACGACCACTCTCTGAACCAATTTGCCCCTTCAGGTTAAGCGTCTTGACAAACGGGTCTGGGTAACCGGCTCACAAAACAAGCCGCTGTGGTCAATTGAATATCTTCTTGAAGGGGCGTCCCCCAATCACAACAAACAAGGGTACGCCACACCAGCACGTTGAGCGTTTGCGTTAGCGGTTAGCACGGCCGTCTACGCCACACGCCCAACCCATTTGGAGGTCATGATCATGTGTGGAATCGTTGGCTACATTGGCGCGCGGCAAGCGCCGCAAGTTGTCTTGCAAGGATTGAAACGGCTGGAGTATCGCGGCTATGATTCGGCCGGAGTGGCGACGCTGGCCCACAACGGCGAGATTACCATCCGCCGCAACGTGGGCAAATTGGCGAACCTGGAAGCGATGCTGGCCGATTCGCCGTTGACGGGGCATATCGGCATCGGTCACACCCGCTGGGCGACGCATGGCGCGCCCAGCCAGCGCAACGCCCACCCCCATTTGGGGATGAACGGCCGTGTCGTCGTCGTCCACAACGGCATCGTCGAAAATTTCTTAGTCCTACGCGAAGAATTGGAAGTGGAAGGCGTCCAGTTCCAATCGGAAACCGACACCGAAGTGATCGTGCAAATGGTGGAACGGTATGTGGAGGCGGGATTGGAATTCGGTACGGCCGTGCGCCGCACCCTCAAACAACTGCACGGGGCCAACGCCGTCGTCGTCATGTCGCTAGATCATCCCGACCGGCTCATCTGCGCCCGGCTGGGCAACGCTGGCGGCATCACCCTGGGCATCGGCCAGGAGGAAATGTTCATCGCCTCCGACATCCCCGCCATCCTGGAGTACACCCGGCAGATGGTCTTCCTGGAAAACCGGCAAATGGCGCAAATCAGCCAGCGCGATTACCAAGTGATGGATTTGGACGGCAACCCGCTGACGGCCGAAGTTCACAACATCGCCTGGGACCCGGTGAGCGCGGCCAAAGGGGAGTACAAGCATTTCATGCAGAAGGAGATTTTCGAGCAGCCGCAGGCGATCATTGATACGCTGCGGGGCCGGGCTGATTTCGAGAACGGCCGTGTCTCTCTGCCGGAGATGAACCTGACCCCGGAACTGGCGCAGCGCATACAAAAACTGTTCATCGTCGCCTGCGGCACCAGTTACTATTCCGGGCTGGCAGGCAAATTCCTGTTTGAACATATCGCCCGCCTGCCCACCGAAGTGGAGTACGGTTCGGAATTTCGCTATTACAACCCGATTATTACAGAGGATACGGCCGTGCTGTCCATCACCCAATCCGGCGAAACCGCCGACACCCTGGCCGCCAGCGAACAAGCCCAGGCCGCCGGAGCCACCTTGTGGAGCATCGTCAACGCCTTCGGCAGCCAATCCATGCGCATCGCCGATGGCTGCATCCCCATGCAAGCCGGGCCGGAAATCGGCGTCGCCAGCACCAAAGCGTTCACCACCTCGCTGGTTGACCAATACCTGCTGGCCTGCGCCCTGGGCGAGCTGCGCGGCGTCCTCTCGCCGGCCCGCCTGCGCCAGCTCATCGCCGATCTGGCCCAGCTGCCCGATCTGGCCGGGCGCGTTTTCGATGAGGATGCGTATTACCAGGAGTTAGCCGCGCACTTCTTCAAGGCGCAAAACTTCCTCTTCCTGGGACGAGGCATCAACTATCCCATCGCCCTGGAAGGCGCGCTCAAGCTCAAGGAAATCAGCTACATCCACGCCGAAGGGTATCCGGCCGGCGAGATGAAACACGGCCCCATCGCCCTGATTGACGAAACGATGCCGGTGGTCGCCATCGCCACCAAAGACAGCCTGTATGAGAAGATAGTAAGTCAGATTCAGCAGACAAAGGCAAGGGGTGGCGTGGTCATCGCAGTAGCCACCGAAGGGGACGAGGCCATTGCCCGCGAGGCGGATCACGTCATTTACGTACCCAAAACGCCGCCCTTGCTGGCCCCGGTGGTGAATGTGATTCCGCTGCAATTGTTGAGCTACCACATTGCCGTGCGCCGCGGCGCGGATGTGGATCAACCGCGCAATTTGGCGAAAAGCGTCACGGTGGAATGATGCCCGCATCGCCTTAAAACGCGCGCGACCACTCCCTGGGCCAACGCTCCACAACCACTTTCGTTTGCGTAAAGAACTCGACGGCGTGTCTGCCCTGCCCATGCAGCGCGCCAAAGAAGCTCTCTTTCCAGCCGCTAAAGGGGAAGAAGGCCATGGGCGCGGCCACGCCAATGTTGATGCCGATGTTGCCCGCCTGCGCTTCGTAGCGGAATTTACGCGCCGCCGCGCCGCTGCCGGTGAAGAGGCAGGCCATGTTACCGTATTGGCCGCCGTTAACAAAGGCGATGGCCTCGTCAATGGTGTTGACGTGAATCAAGCTCAACACCGGGCCAAAAATTTCAGTTCGGGCAATCTCCCCGGCGGGGTTGACGTCTTGCAGGATGGTGGGCCGGATAAAAGCGCCGTTTTCGTAGTTGGCGATGGTGGGGGAACGGCCGTCCACCAACACCTTTGCCCCTTCATCCGCCCCTTGTTGAATCAATTTTGCCACCCGATCCCGGCTCTGCCAATTGATCAGCGCCCCCATCTGCACATTTTCATCCAGACCATAGCCAGTGATACGGCTGACAGCGGCCTCGGCAATCGCCTCCGTAAAGGTGCGCCGCGCCTCGCCCACCGTCACCGCCACCGACGCCGCCAGACAACGCTGCCCGGCGCAGCCAAAGGCAGAATCGGCCGTGATCCGCGTCGTCATCTCCATATCCGCATCCGGCAGCACAACGATAGGATTCTTAGCTCCGCCCTGCGCCTGCACCCGCTTGCCATTGGCCGCGCCACGGCCGTAGATATACCTGGCCACCGGCGTTGACCCCACAAAACTAATCGCCCGCACCGCCGGATGATCCAAAAGCGCGTCCACCGCCTCCTTGCCGCCATTCACCAGGTTGACCACGCCTTTGGGAAAACCCGCCTCTGCCAGCAGTTTGAAGATTTTCTGCATCGTCAGCGGCACTTTTTCCGATGGTTTGACAATGTAGGTGTTGCCGCAAGCCAGGGCATAGGGCATGAACCAGAACACAATCATGCCGGGGAAATTGAAAGGGCAGATCGCCGCCGCCACCCCCACCGGCTGCCGAATCATCAACTCGTCAATACCGCGCGCAATATCTTCCGAAAAATCCCCCTGCATCATCATGGGAATACCGCAGGCCGTCTCTACATTTTCAATCGCCCGCCGCATTTCCCCCCGCGACTCGCCAATCGTTTTGCCGCACTCCAGGGTGATGGTGCGTGCCAGCTCTTCAAAATTGTCTTCCAGCAGATTTTTCAACTTAAACAGGTATTGGATGCGCTCCGTGGCCGGGGTGCGCCGCCAGGAGTCAAACGCCGCCGCCGCCGCTTGCGCTGCTTCGTTAACTTCGGCCGCCGGCGACAAGGGGACTTTGCCCATCAATTCGGCCGTGGCCGGATTGACCACATCCAGATATTCGGCCGCCCTCGATTGGCGCCACGCGCCGTTCACATAATTCAACATCACATTGTCTGTACTCATCGTTTACTTCCTTTTGGCTCAATATGGATTTCAAAGGGATGAAAAAACCGAACTACGGTAAGGATGATCATGCCCGGCCACAATTTCTATCATTGAGAATCGCGAGCGTCAACTTAACTCTTTTCCAGATTGGCTCAATCGCCAAGATCAAACCGATCTCGTCAACCTATTCCACATCCAGCAAAAAACTTTTCTTTCCCTCATACGCTGATATAATGCCTCTAATTCTCGTGAAGTCATAATGCAAAGCAAGCGCTACCCCCTCATCGCCACTGGCTTTGCCTAGCTGTCCCTGCTGATATTCAGCAAGGCGTAATCAATTTTGGAGGCACACATGAAACATTCCCACTCACTTATCCTACGGCGTTCTGGATTGGTCATCGCCCTATCCGGGCTGCTGCTCCTACTCCTCTTCGCCCTCCTCGTTCCCCAAACCTTTGCCGCCTGGCCCGCAGCCGGTCAAAATCAGGCATTGGTTTCAGCAACGGTCATCATCAACGAAATGGACGCCGACCAATCAAGTACCGATAGCGCTGAATTTGTTGAACTGTACGATGGCGGCAGCGGCAACACCGATCTCACCGGCTACGTCCTCGTCTTTTTCAATGGCAGCGGCGACACCTCCTACCAGGCTTTTGATCTGGATGGAAAAACAACCAGCGCCGATGGCTATTTTGTGTTGTGCGGTAACAGCGCTAATACCCCCAACTGTGATATGGATGTCACTCCAGACACCAATCTCATCCAGAACGGGGCAGACGCCATTGCCCTTTATCAGGATGACGCCGCTAGTTTCCCCGGCGGCACGGCCGTCACCACCACCAATCTGATTGACGCCATCGTTTACGACACCGATGACGCCGACGATGCAGGTCTGGCAATCCTCCTCAACGCAGGCCAGCCCCAGGTGAATGAACGAGGCGGCGGCAGCGGTACCACGCACAGCAACCAGCGGTGCCCCGATGGTTCCGGCGGCGCGCGCAACACCAATACCTACATCCAGGCCATTCCCTCACCGGGTACAGCCAATTGTCTACCCGATCTGGCTGTGACCAAAACAGGCGATGCCTTGGTGCAAGCCGGAAGCCAATACACCTACACCATTGCCTTAGATAACAACGGCGGCGGCCCGGCCACCAACGTCATTCTGACGGATACCTTGCCCACTGACGCCACCTACATCACAGACGACAGCGGTTTTACTTGCGCCGCTTGTACGCTGGGCGCCAGCGGCGCGCTCACCTGGACGGTAGGAGCTGTGACCGCTGCCACCGGCTCCACCTTCCGTCTTACGGTGCTGATCACGGACACAGCGCCCCAATCGTCCACTATTTCCAACACGGTGGCGATTGCTGGCGATAACGGCGATATAGATACGGCCGACAACACAGCCATCTGGCAAACATTGATCAGCCCGCCTTTGGTAGTGAGCAAAGAAGCGGCGCCATACAGCTGGCCAAACGCTACCCTTGTTTACACCGTCACCGTCAGTAATAACGAACTACTCACTGCCACCAACGTCATCCTCACCGACACGCTGGCAGCCGACGTCACCTACATCACCGACACCAGCGGCATCCCCCCTGCCAATGTTGGCAACGTGTACACATGGGCCTTCTCTGACCTGCCGCCTCAAACCAGCCAATCCATGAACATCACCGTCACGGTTAACGGCAGCACAGCCGACGGCACAGCGCTGGTTAACACGATTCAGGCCAGCGCCCTCATCTCCCCCACTCAACTCAACAGCGCAGCACAGATCACCACCACCATTTACCCGATGGTTCCCATCACTACCGTGCAACAAGTGGCCGACCCGGTCGCCGACGATGCTTCGCCTTATGATGGGCAGGTTGTCTGGGTAGAGGGCGTCGTCACCGCCCAGCCCGGCGAAATCGGCAGTCAGGTAGAAAACATCGTCATTCAAGACGCCAACGGCGGCCCCTGGAGCGGCCTCACCCTGTTCAAAGACAATTCCGGCGCTGACTTCACCGGCCTGAATGCACCGGAAGGAACAATTATTCGGGCGTTAGGAACAGTAAATGAGTCCTACGACTTCACCCAGTTGAACTTGACTAGCGGGCCGTGGGCGATCCAGATTCTGGGCAGCACGGCCGTACCCACCCCCGAAATAATTGCCACCAACGAATACAACACCGCCGCCACCGCCGAACAATGGGAAAGCGTCCTCATCGAGTTCAATGATGCGGCCGTGACCAACCAAAATCTCGGTTATGGCGAATGGGAGTTCGACGACGGTACCGGCGCCACCCGCGCCGATGACCTGGGCGAGAAGGACGGCAACCTGACCTACGTACCGGCCAATGGCGACCAGTACGCCTACATTCGCGGCATCGGTTACTACTCTTTCAGCAATTACAAGCTGGCCCCGCGCTACGACGCCGACATCGCCTTCATCGCGCCGGCAATCGCCAAGAGCGCGCCCAGCATCGTGGATTCAAATGAGGTATTCACCTACACTATCACCGTTAACAACTGGACGGGCATGGAACTGACCAACGTCACCTTGACCGACACCGTCCCTCTCAGCGCTACCTTCAAATCTGCTTCGGATGGCGGGCAACTGCTGGGCGGCACGGTCGTCAGTTGGACCATTCCTTCAATCGCCAACCTGACCACGATTCAACGCACCTTCCAGGTGACGGCCACTTCGGCCAGCACCGCTCTGATCGTCAATGATGATTATGGGGTATCGGCGTCCAATTTTGTCACGGTGACGAAGGGTATGGCCGTCAGCACGGCCGTCTTCGATAACCAGTGTGGCGGCGCATACACATCCATCTACGACATTCAAGGCAGCGGCTCTGCCAGCCCCTTCCCTGATGGCACCCCCATCGTTACCGAAGGCGTTGTCACCGCCGACTTCCA
>JAJRVV010000074.1 GCA_024277135.1 Chloroflexota bacterium
AATGATGTAAAAGTGTTGCGAAAATGATTGTCTAATGCCGAAAATTGTCCGTTCAAGGGCATTTTTAGTCCAAAAAGCATCAAAATCGCAATTATCATACATTTACAGAAATGTCAAGAACAAAAAACACAACACTCGAGTTATCAATAAACGACATGAGTCGCCGCTATTTTACAACGCAGGATAACGGATTGGCGTGAAAGAGACGATTAAACAGGGCACAAATAAGGGGATTTGCCCATCAAAAACCCATTACAGGCCATATCTGGGTGTTCATTTCCCCGGAAACTCCAAGTTTCCAGGGAAATAATTAGGGCGATGGCGTATCGGTCGGCGTTGGCGTTTCCGTGGGGGTAGGCGACGGGGTATTGTTTGGCGCTGACGAAGTGGGCGTGCTGGTGGGCGGCGGCGCCGGCACCGTCACCCGCCGCGTGCCCAAATCGACAAAACGGGTGGGCGTGGCGGTCGGCGTCGGCGTGTTCGTCGGCGTGGCAGTCGGCGTGGGCGTGTTAGTGGGCGTCGGTGTGGCAGTGGGCGTCGGTTCCAGGAAGGAAAGCAAGACGCGCGCTTCCAGAGTCACCGGGTCAAATTCTTCGGTGTATCGGTTATCCGGGCCAAAGAGGATGACGCGGATTGTGGCCGGGCCGCTGTAATCCGCTGCCAGCGTGTCCCAGGCGGCCAGGAGATCATTTTCGACGCTGTTGGCATTAAGCGCCTGAATGATGCCCCAGCCTTCGGGGCTGTGGCTGATGCCGTATTCCACTTGATAACCGGTGAAGTTTGGCCCTTTAGCCGTGCCCCGAATCTCTACCGTATCAATCAGTTCGCTGTTTTCCGGGGGGGCGGTGATGGCGGCTGACGGCCGTTCCGTTCCCCCATCACAACTTTGCCCGGGCGGCAGGCGCAGCGGCACGCTGACATTGTGGCCGGCGGCCCATCGCTGGCCGGCAACCGTCTGTTCCAGCCATTGTTTGGCCTTTTCTCGCTCCCGATCCAATACATTTTCATTCCCGTTCACCAGCAGCGTGAAGAAGGTGGCTTCATACACCGATTCGGGGCAAAATTCATTGGCGCGCAAATTCGTCCATAAATCCACCGGCAGCTTCTGGAAAAAGTCCTGGTCTTGTTCTGGCGGCAGTTGGTCCTGGGCAAACACCTCCACCAATCGATCCGGGCAGCCAACGCCAGGCCGGGCGCCGGAAAGGGCGCAAATCTCCACATCCACAATGCCGTCGGGCCGGGCAAAATCAATGGGCGGCTTGTCGGCCAGATATTGGCTCATGAAGCGGTTCCAGATGGGCGTCGCCACCCGGTAGCCGGACTGCCCCTGTCCAATCGGTTCGTTGCTGGTGTTGCCCACCCAGACGGCCGTCACTACATGCGGCGTGTAGCCAATCGTCCAGCCATCGCGCACATCAAACTGGTCGCTTCCGGACGTGCCTGTTTTGGCGGCGACGCGGTGGCCGGGAATGACCAGGCTGTTGTTCAAGCCAAATTCCGGTTGACGGGCGTTATTGTCCGAGAGGATGTCGCTGAGCAAAAAGGCGTGCTCCGGGCGCACCACCTGGGCGGCGGCGGGCAGGGGCGGCGTATGTTCAAACTGGACGTTGCCCTGGCTGTCCTCGATGCGGGCGATAGTGTACGGCGGCAGATATTGGCCATTGCTGGCCAGCGTGTTAAACGCCCCCGCCATCTCCAATGGGCTGATTTCGCCGCCGCCCAGCGCCAACGCCAGCCCATAATTGCGCGGCTGTTCCTGTTCCTCACAACCGGCGTCTTGCAGGGAGATGAGACCCAGTTTTTGCACGTTGGCGATGAAATTGCAGACGCCCACATACTCCAGCGCTTTTACTGCCGGGATGTTGTAGGAGTTGCCCAGAGACGGCCGTAATCGCAGCGGCCCATGAAACTCATCATCATAATTTTTGGGCGCATACGGCGGGTTGGGGCCGTTGGGAAACTCGGTGGGCACGTCCCAGATGAGCGTGCCCGGCGTCCACCCTTTCTCCATTGCCGACAGGTAGACCAGTGGCTTGATAGCGGAGCCGGGCTGGCGCGGTGACAGCGCCATATTCACCTGCCCGTCAATCTCCTCATCGCCAAAATCGGCGCTGCCCGCCAGGGCCAAAATCTCGCCCGTGCCTGGCTTAAGCGCCACCAGCGCCGCATTGTTGGCGCCGCCCGCGTTGAAATTGTCCCGTTGCTCGGCGATGACCTGCTCCGCCAATTCCTGCGCCGCCGAGTCCAGCGTGGTGAAAATGCGTAAGCCGCCGCGATAAATCGGTTGTCCGCCCAGGGTGCTTTCCGCTTCTTGCAGCACCGTGAAAATAAAGTGAGGGTACTGCACTTCTCGGATAGAAGGCGTCATCTCGTAAACGCGGGCGCCCATAGCATCCAAAGCCTGCTGAGCTTCATCCAACGTGATGTAATTATCGGCGATCATCAGGGTGAGGACTTCCCACTGCCGCCCCACCGCTTTTTGGGGAGCGGAGTAAGGGTCCCACAAGGCCGGCGCCTGCGGTAAACCGGCTAACAGCGAGGCTTCGGACAAAGTCAACTCGGCCGCCGATTTATTGAAATAGGTTTGGGCGGCGGCTTCGATACCGTAGGCCAGATTGCCGTAGTAAATTTCGTTGAGATACAGCTCCAGAATCAGCTCTTTTTCGTAGGTGCGCGAGAGTTCGGCAGCCAGGATGATTTCGCGCACTTTGCGGCGGAAGGTGATTTCGACGCGCTCTTGATCATCCAGCAAAACGGCGCGAACCAACTGCTGAGTGATGGTGCTGGCCCCAGAGACAAATTCCCGCTCCTGGAAAGCTTGCCAGACGGCGCGGGCGATGCCGATGGGATCGAAACCGGGGTTTTCGTAGAAGCGGCTGTCTTCGGTGGCGATGGTGGCCTGAACCAGGTAGGGAGAGATGTCGTCCAGGGTGACGCGGGTGCGGTTGCCGGTGGCGGGATCGGCCAGGGAGAAGATTTCACGGCCGTCCCGGTCATAAATCCGCGCCGTTTCAAAAGTGCTGACATTGGCTAACAGTTCGGTGGGTTCGGGCAGGTCGCGGGCGATGGAGCGATAGCCGATGGCGGCGGCGGCGATGAACAGCGCCGTTCCGGCCAGGGCGGCCATCACGCCGATGATGAAGAAGCGGGTGAGGCAGCCGCGCCAATTGCGGCGGGCGGGTTTGGCTTTGGCTCGTTTGGGCCGGGTTTGGCTGGGGATGGCGACGCGGAGAGGGGGGGGCTGCTTGGCGGCAGACGGCTGTACATGCACAGGCTGTTCGCGCACAGGTTGTTCGCGTCGAGGCGGCGGGGCCGGTCTTTGGCGGCGCACCGGCTCCCGGCGCACTGTTTTCTCGTCTGGGGGCGACGGCCGTGCCGGGCGGTGCAATTGCGTCCGTTCTTCTGAGATCGGTTTTTCCTGCTCTGCGCCGGGGAAGGCGACGCGGGGCTGCACATTAGTCGCTTCCGGGTCGCTGACGGGCGGCCGTTCTTTCGGCGTCAGTTCTGTGGCGGTGAGGGGCAGGGGGGCGGCCGGCCGCTCCGGTTTGGGCACGGCCGGGGGCAGGTCTTCGGTGAGGGTGGCTTCGTCGCCGGGGTCAGTATCAGGCACGGCCGTCTCATCATCTGCCATCTCCTGCATCAAATCCAGCAGGGAAACGGTTTCGCCGGGCGGCGGCGGGGTTTCCGCTTCCGGGATGGGCGCTTCGTTTTCAGGTTCTTCTGGTTCGGGAGACGGCCGTTCCTCGTTCATATTTTAGATTTTGGATTGCGGATCCATCCTTCATCCTTCACCCTTCATCCCTCATCCTACGATTTGACCAGCATCACCCAATTGCCGCGCTGGACAGCCTGGCCATGCTGGTTGATGACGCTGTATTTCATCATCACATTGCCGCCGCCTAGCCGGGGGAACGCTTTCTTGTCCTTGATCTCAATTTTGACGTGAACCGTGTCGCCGATGAAGATGGGCAGGCTGAATTTGGCGCTCAACTCGCGGAAGGCCAGTACCGTGCCTTCAATTATTCCGGATTGCACCGCCAGTCCGGTAGCGATGGATTGCACCAGCAGACCATGCGCCACCCGTTGGCCGAAAGTGTCTTGGGCGGCGAATTCGGCGTCGGTGTGAATTTGGTTGAAATCGCCGGACAACCCGGCAAAGGTGACGATGTCGGATTCGGTGATGGTGCGGGCGGCCGTGACTAAAACGCGCCCGATCTCAAACTCTTCAAAATGTAATCCTCGCGGTTGGTAGATGGGTTCGCTCATTGATTTTCCTTTGCGGTCAGGAAGCGTTCACAAATAACTTCACATTTTGGAAACGCTTCCGCAAGCGGCGTTCGTTTATCGAAATCGCTAAGTTAAAAACGAACGCCGCCTTATTGCGCGATGGCGGCCAGCTTGGCCGCTTCGTCAGCCAGGGTCAAGGCATCAATAAATTCATCCAGATCGCCATCCATGACGGCCGGCAAATTGTAAACGGAGAGGCCGATACGATGATCGGTCACTCGTCCTTGCGGGTAGTTGTAGGTGCGGATTTTCTCGCTGCGGTCGCCGCTGCCCACCTGTGATTTGCGATTGGCGGCTTCGCTGGCATGGTGTTTTTCATCTTCCGCCTCTTGCAGCCGCGCCTGGATGATGGCGATAGCCAGGTTTTTGTTTTGGGTCAGGCTGCGCTCCGATTGGATTTTGACGAATAGGCCGGTGGGTTTATGCACCACACGGGCGGCCGTAGCATTTTTCTGCATGTGCTGACCGCCGGGGCCGGAGGCAAAAGTGGAGGTGATTTCCAGGTCTTTGGGGTCTATGGTGATTTCCACCGCTTCCACTTCGGGCATGACGGCCACGGTGGCGGCGCTGGTATGGATGCGCCCTTGCGATTCCGTCTGCGGCACGCGCTGCACCCGGTGGACGCCGCTTTCAAATTTGAGGCGGGAGTAGACGCTTTTGCCTTTGACCGCCAGAATCACTTCTTTGTAGCCGCCAACGCCGGTGCTGTTTTCGTCCATGATGACAGGTTTCCAACGGCGGGCTTCGGCATAACGCGTGTACATGCGCAGTAAATCGGCGGCAAAAATGCCCGCTTCATCCCCGCCGGCGCCGGCCCGGATTTCGATGAAGACGTTTTTGTTGTCGCGCGGGTCTTTGGGGACGAGCAGGGAGCGCATTTTTTGCTCCAGCCCGGCTATCTGCCCGGTTAACTGGCTGATCTCTTCTTCAACCATGGCCAACATCTCGGCGTCCTCTTCCAGTTCGATCATTTCTTGGGCTTCGGTCAGTTCCTGGCTGAGCTGCTTGTGTTTTTGGTACGCTTCGACCAGGGGGATGAGTTCAGCCCGTTCCTGGGCCAGTTCCGTCAGTTTGACATGATCGGCCAATACGTCGGGGTCGGCCATTTGTTTTTCCAGAGCGTTGTGGCGGGCAACGATTTTTTCGATTTTATCCAGCATATTGTTTCCATTATGGTTGAGTTGCGGATTGGATTATAACGGCTGGGGAAAGCCCGTCAAGACGGCCGTATCCCTACCCCTTCAGATACTTATTAAACCATCGCAGCATGTGCTGCAGCCGGGCGATGCGCCGGTCGGTACGGCCGTTGCGCGATAATCCATGCGGTTCATCCGGGAACAACACCATCTCCGTGTCCACCCCCATCCGCCGCAAAGCGACAAACAGTTGCTCTCCTTGCTCATGGGGACAGCGTAAATCCTGTTCGCTGTGAATGATCAGTGTCGGCGTCACCGCATTGCCGATGAAACGCATCGGCGAATGTTGCCAATAGCTGTCCATCTCTTCCCAGGGCGGCGTTTCCTGGCCGAAAAGGTGTTCCGACCTGATGTTCAAGTCGCTGGAGCCATAAAAGCTGACCATGTTGCTGACCATGCGCTGGGAAACGGCCGCCTGAAACCGATCCGTCTTGCCGATGATGAGCGAGGTCATGTAGCCGCCATAACTGCCGCCGGTGACGCCCATGCGGTCGGCGTCCACATAGGGCAGAGCGGCCACGAAATCGGTCCAGGCCATCACATCGTCATAATCCACTGTGCCCCAACGGCCGTGAATGGCCCCGGCAAACGCTTCGCCATATCCTTGGCTGCCGCGTGGATTGCTCCAGGCTGCCACATACCCCTGTGCCGCCAGGTAATGGAATTCGTGCATGAAGAAACGGCCGTACTGCGTTTGCGGCCCGCCATGAATTTCGATGATGGCAGGGTAAGTCTGGCCGGGATCAAAATCAGGCGGCGTCAAAATCCAGCCCTGCCGGTCGCCGCCATCGCCGCCGGGGAAGGTCACTTCTTCGATTTGGCCTAAATCCACCCCCGCCAGCCACTCGTTGAACTGGGTCAGCGTTTGTATGGCTCCTGTTTCCCGATCCAACAGCGCCACCTGTCCCGGATCGGTCTGGTTGGCGGCGAAAAGAGCCTGTTGACCGCCGTCCGCCGTCTGGCTGAACTGACCGATGACGCCGCCGCCGGTGAGCCGCTCCGCCCGCACTTCGTCGCCCAGGTGGAAGGCGAACAGCGGCTGGTCGCCATGAACCGTCACCTGGCCGAGGATGCTCCGGCCGTCCGGCGTCCAGGCGGGACGGGTCTGCGGCGGCATCCCGCCGATGTCGTTTATCGTGGAACTGCTCAGGTGCAGGTCAAATTGCGCCGTCAGATTGCGCGGTTCGCCGCCAGCGGCGGGCAGCAGATAAAGGTTGGCATTCTGATAGAACTTGCCCGGCTTCTCCTGCCCCAGATAAGCGATCCATTGGCCGTCGGGGGAGAAGGAGGGAGTGGATTTACGGCCGTATTTGGCCGGAATCTGTCGCATGTCGCCGCCGTCAGCCGGGATGGTGTACAACTCGGCGGCGTCGTAGGTAACATCTGGTTTGTCGCTGCGGTTGGAGACGAAGAGAATGGTACGGCCGTCGGGCGACCAGCAAGGTTCCGTTTCATCAAAATCGCCGTTGGTCAACTGCGCCGCTTCCCCCGCGTCCACATCCACCGTCCAAATGTGCCATCGCTCCTGCGGCGCATACCCTTTGCCGTCCATCCGGTAATCGAGCCGAGTGATATACCGCACCACGATGCCCAGCTTTTTCTTTTGCTCATCCTGCTCCCGCTCGATAGCTTCCGCCTCTTTTTGCCGGAATTGCAGCAGCAGGCGGCGGCCGTCCGGCGACCAGGAGAAGCCGCCGAATTCTCCCTGCATTTCGGTTAACGGCCGGGCTTCGCCGCCGTCGCTGGGCATCAGGTAAATTTGGGCCTGTTTCTCATCTTGCCGGGTGGAGAGGAAGGCGATGGTACGGCCGTCGGGCGACCAGCGGGGGTGGCTGTCGTTGTGGTCGCCAAAGGTGAACTGGCGGGGGGGACGGCCGTCGGCAGCAACCAGCCACAGGTTGGTGTATTTCTTCTCCGTTTCCGGCGCCACCCACTGCACGCAGCAGAGAATGGCGCGGCCGTCCGGCGCAATTTGCGGGTCAGAAACCAGTTGAAAGCGGTACAAGTCTGCCGCGGTGATGGGTTGTTTGTCTGCCATAAAGCCTCCGACAAGACATCCGATTTCTTGTCAGTCACGATGTTGGGGCGCGTGATAGCGAGAAATCGGATGTCTGATAATCACGCTACTAACCAGATGATAGCCGGAGGACGGCCGTCTGGCGAACTTGTACCGGTTTGTTAAGGTAATGTGCTATTCTATCCTTGATTTGTATACCTAAACCCATAGGTGAGATGTCATGGAGAATCTACAAACTATCGCTATCATTTTGGGAAGTTTGCTGGCCTTTGCCCTTTTCTGGAGTTTCGTCGTCTGGCTCATCGCCCAAATCAGCGGCTGGCGCCAACTGGCGGATGTGTATCCCGCCCGCCAACCGTTTAACGAGAGGTGTTGGTCTTGGCAAAGCGGCCGTTTACGTTGGGGAATGAGTTACAACGGCGTCCTCAACGTGTGCGCCGACGCCCAGGCCATGCACCTGTCCACGTTTCTCTTTTTCCGGCCGGGAAATCCGCCGCTGTCCATTCCCTGGGAAGATATTACCGGCCGTCAGCGCGGCTTCCTGGTTGAACTTCGCTTCCGTCGAGCCGAATCCATCCCCTTGCGTATTTCCCCGCGTCTGGCCGATAAGCTAGTCGAAGCCTCGGCCGGACTGTGGCGGTATGAAAAGGGTGGGTAATTGGACAGACATCCGATTTCTCACTGTTGAGTGCGCTACCATGAAGAGAGACAAGAAATCGGATGTCTTGTCGGCAGTTCCTCGATGGCGGCGATGTCCAGCGCTTGCCAGTGACGTTGCGGCTAGATAATTTCAAATGGGCGATTGTTTTTCGGAATTAGCCTCATCAGTCGGTTAATAAATCGGAATCGCGGGGTCCACATCCCTGGCCCATCGGTTGATGCCGCCGTCCAGGTTGGTCATCTTCTTGAAGCCGTGCTGCTTCAACTCGCGGATGACTTGGGCGCTTCTAGCCCCGCTGCGGCATTGGACGATCATCTCAACGGCCGTATCCAACTCATTCATCCGCGCCACCACATCCCCCTTGGGAATCAGCTTCGCGCCCAAATGGCTCAGGTTTGAAATCTCCCACTCATGGGCTTCACGCACATCCAGAATGAACAATTCTTCGCCCGCATCCAGCCGCGCCTTTAGTTCAACCGGCGTGATTTGAGGAACATCCTTGCCATCTTCCGCCGCCGCATACAAGCTGTGATCATGGGCGGGAACGCCGCAAAATTGCTCGTAATCAATCAACTCCATCACCGTCGGGTTTTTGCCGCAGATGGGGCAGTTGGGGTTTTTACGCAGTTTGACCTCAGTGAACTCCATGTTCAGCGCATCATACAGCGCCAACCTACCGATCATGGATTCGCCAATTCCCAAAATTAGTTTAATCGCCTCCGTCGCCTGCATCGCCCCCACCGTCCCCGGCAAGACGCCCAGCACGCCCCCTTCGGCGCA
>JAJRVV010000075.1 GCA_024277135.1 Chloroflexota bacterium
CAGCAGCGGTTTTAACCGCCGTTCTGTTCTCATATCACTCTTCTTCTTCGGCTAACGGCGGCAGCAAATCTAGCGTGGACAGGCCGAAATGTTGTAGAAACTGCGGCGTGGTAGCGTAGAGGATGGGACGGCCGGGCGTATCCTTGCGCCCTACCTCTTCGATGAGGCCGGTAGCCAGCAAAGTACGCAGCGAGGTGTCGGAATTGACGCCGCGAATTTCATCCACCTGGGGGCGGGTGATGGGCTGCATGTAGGTAATGATCGCCAGCGCTTCCAGCGCCGCCTGACTTAGCCGGGTGGTCACTTCCAGCCCCAAAAAGCGTTCGATGACGCTGCTGGCGGCGGGGTGGGTGGTGAGCTGCACCGCATTGCCGCTCCATTGCAGGCGGATGCCGCGTTGGGCGTAATCCGTTCCCAGGGTGTGGAGCAGGCTGGCGGCCGCCGCTGGCGTGATTTCCATCGCTTTGGCCAGGCGGGAGAGGCTGACGGGACCGCTGGCGACAAACAGTATACTTTCCAGCAAGGCAGTCGGGCTGAGCGCCTCACCATCGTTGGTTGAGAATGTGGTCATCTCTGTGTAATTGACGTGAAATAGCAGTGATTATGTTTTGTGATTGGGCCGGTTACGCTATAATGTGGGCGCTTAGCGGCCGTTGCCCGTAGGCATCTTGTGGATTATACCTGACATTCAATCAAGACAAAACACGAATGGAGATTTCTATGCCAGACCCAATTCGGTATGCCCAGCAGTATCGGGAAACCCATTTGGCCGAGCTAATGGCGTTCCTGCGCATCCCCAGCATCAGCGCCCAGCCCAAACACCAGGAAGATGTGCAGAAGGCGGCCCAATGGCTGGCGGACGCCATGCAGAAAGTGGGTTTGGAGAACGTCAAGGTCATCAAAACGGAGGGGCATCCGTTGCTGTATGCCGATTGGCTGCACGCGGGTAAAAATGCGCCGACGGTGTTGGTTTACGGCCATTATGACGTGCAGCCAGCGGAGCCGTTTGACCTCTGGGCCACGCCGCCGTTTGAGCCGACGATTCGGGATGATTATCTCTACGCTCGCGGCTCTTCTGATGACAAGGGGCAGGCGTACATCCATGTGAAGGCGGTGGAGTCCTATTTGCGGTCGGACGGCCGTCTGCCGGTCAACGTCAAGTTCATCGTGGAGGGGGAGGAGGAGTCGGGCGGCGAAAGTCTTTCCGCATTCATTCCCAAGAATAAAAAGCTGCTCAAGGCGGACGTGGCGCTGATTTCGGATACGGCCATCGTGTCGCCCGACCAACCGGCCATTGTGTACGGTTTGCGCGGCATGGCGTATATGCTGTTGGACGTCACCGGGCCGGGCCGGGATTTGCACTCTGGTAGTTTTGGCGGCGGCGTGAACAACCCGCTGAATGTGTTGGGGCATATCATCGCTAAACTGAAGGATGAACAGGGGCACATTTTGATTCCGGGGTTTTATGATGATGTACGGCCGTTGACCGCTGAGGAACGGGACTTGATTTCCCAATTTCACCCGGATGAAGAAGCGTGGCTGAAAGAGACGGGCGCGCCGCAGGCGTGGGGCGAACCGGCGTACACGCTGGTGGAACGGCTGGGCGCCCGGCCGACGCTGGATGTCAACGGCATCATCGGCGGCTACACCGGGCCGGGAGCGAAGACGGTGCTGCCGGCGACGGTTCACGCCAAAATTTCGATGCGGCTGGTTCCTGACCAGGAGCCGATGGCAATCGCCCGCAGCTTCACCCGGTACGTGCAGCAGTTGGCGCCGCCCAGCGTAAAAATCAAGGTGCAGACGTTGAATACGGCCGTCGCTTCCGTCACCGATTGGAAAATCCCGGCGATGCAGGCGGCGGCGAGCGCGTATGAGCAGGTGTTTGGCCAGAAGCCGGTGTACACCCGCGAAGGCGGCTCCATCCCTGTCGTCAGCGAGTTTAAGCAGCATCTTGGGCTGGAGACGGTGTTGATGGGCTTTGGCCTGGCCGGCGACCAGATTCACGCGCCGAACGAGCGGTTTTACATTCCCAACTTTTTTAGGGGGGTGGAGACGGCCGTGCATTTTTTGGCGGAGTATGGCAAGTGAAACGTGAAAGGTGAGTAACATCTCAATATTCTGGGGCTGTGGCCGGTCTCCCGACGCCGCTGGTGGCGCGGTCGGGAGACCGGCCACAGCTACCCCAAGTTTTTGAGAAGATACAAAGGTGAAAAGAAAAAGCCCGGCGACAAACCGGGCTTTTGTGTTCATGGGAACATGGCTATGCAGCGCGTTTGCGCCGGAGGGCTACGCTCCCTGCCAAACCGAGAAGCACAACTAAGACGAGCAAAGTAGAAATGCTGGAAGTGGAACTGGTGAAAGATGTCAGGGTGACGGCCGTTGGTGTTGATTCACCGCAATCAATTTGAATATAGTCTACATAAATATCTTCATCGGCAGCATTTGTATTTCCCTCAACAAAAACTTCAATAAGATCGCCGGAGAAGTTTTGTGACACCTGAATCCAGGCGTCCTTGGTTTCGGCGTCTAAGCCAGCTTCATCCAAGTTTAGCAAATCTGTGGGTAGACCCCCATCAGCAGAAGCATAGATACGAAAAGAATCAGCCGTTTCATATGGGACGTTTGCAACCCAATACCACATTGAAACAGTTCTGAGGGTAGCGGAGGCGCCGCAACTAACGTTCTGAATATCTAATGTTATAGTTCCGTCTGTATCTTCAAAGGCAAAAAGGCCAGTACCCGATTGCGCTGTAATCCCTAAAGCGCTGGTCTGGATACCTCCAACAAAGTCATCCGTATCAGTTCCTAAACAAGAGCCAACACTTCTAGTATCTGCCCAGGATGATGTATACCCTAATTCGGTTGCCCCTGAATTATCAAATGTGTTTGTTTGCTGCAAAAGAGGATCGGGAGAAGCTGTTTGGGGAATTAAACCTGCTCCTGAACAATTGCTGGTTAGGTATCTTGCAGTTCTGCCTGTTGTATTTTCAAAATCTACTTGAAATATGGTGAGAGCATGTACATCCTCGGCAACGACAATCGTTATCAGTATCATCATGGCTGCCAGAACGATAACGACTCCTTTCCGATTAACTTCATTGGATTTCATTTTCAACCTCCTCGTTGTCAACTTATGAGTGGTAAATGTGATTTCCCCTCTCCAATTCTACTCGACATAAAACACACTCGTGTTGTAAGATGGTTATTGGCCGTACCCCACCTTCTCCTCACCAATGGCAAACGCATGGGGCATGGCGTCTGTGTTGTAGGCAAACCCGACCTGGCCCTGCCGGTCTACCGCGATCAAACCGCCTCTCCCTTGCACCCGTTCCGCCAACATGCCAATAGCTGCGTCACACGCTTCTTGGGCGTTCATCCCCTTAGCCACACAATCACACGCCGTTTTGCTGATGACGATCTTCATCAGCGATTCGCCATGCCCGGTGGCGCTGACGGCCGCCGTCAAATTATCGGCATACCCCCCGGAACCGACCAGCGGGCTGTCGCCGACGCGGCCGGCCATCTTGTTTTTAGTGCCGCCGGTGGAGGTGGCCGCCGCCAGATCGCCCTGGCTGTCAATCGCCGCCGCGCCCACGGTGTCGCCCAGGGTGTGGGCCGGTTCGGCGGCCGGCGTCACCAGCAAATCGGCCACATCGCAGCGGGGAAAGCCGATTTTGTCGGCATACGCTTCGGCGCCGTCGCCGACGAGGAGGTTGTGCTCTGATTGTTCCATCACCTGCCGCGCCAGGCTGATGGGGTGGCGCACCCGCCGCACCGCCGCCACCGCTCCCAGGTTGAGGGTACGGCCGTCCATGATCAGCGCGTCCATCTCCACCTCCCCCTTTTGGTTGGGATAGCTGCCCTTGCCCGCATCCAACACCGGACAATCTTCCAGGATGTTGACGGCCGTTTCCACCGCATCCAGCGCCGACCCGCCAGCCAACAAAACGCGCTGTCCCGCTTGGGCGGCAGCGACGCACGCCTTCTGCGCCGCTTGCAAATCCGCTTTCTTCAGACTCCAGGCGCCTGCGCCTCCATGCACGATGATGGCAGTTTTCATGGTTCAGTGACCTCCGCAAAATGGTAAAAGTGAGTGGCAAACATTAACATGGAAAAATCGTTCTGTCCATCAATTTTGCCCCCCCCACAGGGCGATTGCATACTCCCTTTTTGCAACGAATTAACACGAATTTGCGCGAATTTTGAAGATGATTCGTGTTAATTCGTGAAAATTCGTTGCAAATAAAACGATTTTTATTGAGTATGCAATCGCCCTAGCCCCCCCCCCAATTTGTTCGTGAATTTAGACGCAGCTTGCTTGACGCCCTCCTTTGGTTTGATATAATCCCTCCCGTTCTTCCTCAGTAGCTCAATGGCAGAGCATGCGGCTGTTAACCGCAGGGTTGTTGGTTCGAATCCAACCTGAGGAGCCAGATGGCGATAGGGAAACCTGTCGCCTTTTTCTTTTGCGATAGAATTGGTGACCGGTAATGAAAATCCGCTCTTTTTGGAAAAGGCGACTTTATCAAAAAAACGTAAAACGAAAAACGAAAGGCTGTGCTGGAGAGACATTACGTACTTCGGGAGTGCAAAACCATGAAAAATTACAAACCTGTCGCCCTCATCATCCTTGATGGCTGGGGAATTCGGAAAAAAGAAGCGGGGAACGCCGTCGTTTTAGGGCAAACGCCGAACTATGATCGCTGGAGCCGGGAGCTGGAACGGACGATTTTGGACGCTTCCGGCGAGGCGGTGGGGCTGCCGCAGGGACAGATGGGCAATTCGGAGGTGGGTCATCTGAATTTGGGGGCCGGGCGCGTCGTTTACCAGGATTTGACGCGCATCAATCTGGCGATTCGTGACGGTTCGTTTGCGCGGACGCCGGCGCTGTCCCAGGCGGTGACGGCCGTCAAACAAAACGGCGGCAAGCTGCATCTCATCGGCTTGTTTGGGCCGGGCGGCGTCCACAGCCACAGCGAACACCTGTACGCCCTGTTGGACATGGCGAACGAGGCCGGGATTGAGCCGATCCTGCACATCATCACCGACGGCCGTGACACCCCGCCGCAGAGCAGCCTTGACTTTTTGGCCGATTTGGAAGCGTATCAGCAAAATAAAAAAGTGGTTGTCGCCTCCGTCAGCGGCCGGTATTACACCATGGATCGGGATAAGCGGTGGCCGCGCACGGAATTGGGTTGCCGGGCGATTGTTTTGCATGAGGGGATGGAAGGGCGCGCGGCCGTTTCCGCCCGCGCCGCCATCGAACAATCCCACGCCGAGGGCGTCACCGATGAGTTCGTCTTGCCTACGGCCGTGCAGGTCGGCGACAAAAATGTACTGGTCGAGCCGGGGGACGCCCTCATCTTCTACAACTTCCGCGCCGACCGGATGCGGCAGCTCGTCGCCAGCTTCGCCTTCCCCGATTTTGACGGTTTTGCCCGCGATTTTCTCCCCGACCTGACCCTGGTAACGATGACCAATTACGACGACAGTTATCCGGTACAGGTCGCTTTCCCGGATATGGAAATTCATAATGTGCTGGCTGCAGTGTTGAGTCGGGCTGGCAAAAAGCAGTTCCACGCGGCCGAAACGGAAAAGTACGCCCACGTCACCTACTTTTTTAACGGCGGCCGGGAAGAACCGTTTGCCGGGGAAGAGCGCCGCATCGAACCGTCGCCAAAAGTAGCCACCTATGATTTGCAGCCGGAGATGAGCGCGCGGCCGTTAACCGACAAGCTGCTGGAACGACTGCAAACGCGCGACGACGACTTTATTTTGGTCAACTACGCCAACCCGGACATGGTGGGGCATACCGGCGACCTGGACGCGGCGATTAAAGCGGTGGAAACGGTGGACGAATGCGCCGGACGGCTGGTGGCGGCCATTAACGCCAAAGGGGGCGTGGCTTTGGTCACGGCCGATCATGGTAACTGTGAGCGCATGATTGACCACGCCACCGGCAATCCCCACACCTATCACACCACCCAGCCCGTCTCCTTTTTCGTCATCGGCGCCGATGAGTATGTGAATTTGCTCCCGCGCGGCATCCTGGCCGATGTGGCGCCGACGGCGTTGGATTTGCTGGGGATGGAACAGCCGGTTGAAATGACGGGACGCAGTTTGGTTGAAGGATGAAGGCGGAAGGATGAAGAATGGGACAGCGTTCCGCGCATTTTTGGAGGAGACGACGGCGTTTTTTGATGGGCTGTCGGTGGCTTCGTTGTATGCGGAGCCTTTGCCGTCGGCGACGGATGAACGGATGGCGGGGATTGTGGAACGGGTGTTGACGGCCGTGCCTGACCAGCGCCGCCTGTTTCACCAGACGATCAGCGACAAGCACCGCTCTCTTGCCATTTTGGGAGTTGACATGCCCGAAACCTCATACTAGACTGCCTGCACGATGAATAAGCACGTCTGTTTTTTAATGGTTTATGATGTCATGGCTATTGGTTCCCCCCAGTGGAACTTATGGCGGCTGCGTGCTTGGGAGCCAGGTCACTAACCGGGACACACATTGGTTTCATGATTTTCCAGGGCGCGGCAAAACACCGCGTCTTTTTTGTTTTGGAGGGCTTATGGCAGACAATGACAAAGTGGTCCAGATTTCTGGCCTGGCGAAGACGTTCGTGGTCAAGCAAAAAGCGCCCGGTTTGCGCGGCAGTTTGCGCTCCATCTGGAAACCGGAGACGCGGCAGGTGACGGCCGTCTCCGACATCAGCTTCTCCCTGGAAGAAGGGGAAATGTTGGCCTTCATCGGGCCGAACGGGGCCGGCAAATCCACCACTATCAAAATGCTCACCGGTATCCTGTACCCCAGCGGCGGTCAGGCGCAGGTGTTGGGGTATGTCCCCTGGCAAGAGCGGCGGCAGTTGGGGTATCACATCGGCTCCGTCTTCGGGCAGAAGCCGCAGTTGTGGTATCACCTGCCGCCAGAGGACGCTTTTCGCCTGTTTGCCCGCATTTACGAGATGGATATGGACGAGTTCCGGCGGCGGCGCGGTTTTTTGGTGGAGGCGTTTCAGATCAGCCGCCTGCTGCAAATTCCGGTGCGTAAGCTGAGCCTGGGGCAGCGGATGAAGTGCGAGATCGCCGCCTCGCTGCTGCATGGGCCGCGCATCATCTTTCTCGACGAGCCGACGATTGGGCTGGACGTGGTGGCTAAACAGCAAGTTCGAGAGGCGATCCGCTATCTGAATGAGACGGAGAACACGACCATTTTCCTGACCAGCCATGACGCGGGCGACATTGAGAGTTTGTGCAAGCGGGTGATCATCATCAATCACGGCCGTCTCATCTACGACGACCGCACCTCCGCCCTGAAACGGCAGCACCTCACCCGCAAACGGATTGACGTGCGCTTTGCCGAACGGCTCAACGGCGACTTTTCAATTCCCGGCGTCACCATCCTGAAAAAAGGGACGTATGGCGTCAAGCTGGAATTTGACAGCCGCCAGATACCGGTGGAGCAGGTGGTACAGCAAATCATGGCGGTCAAACCGACGCAGGACATCAACATCGCCGACCCGCCGCTGGAAGAGATCATCCGGGAGATTTACCAGGAGAGCTAGAGGGTAGAGCTAGAGGAAAACGCCTCTCGCTCTAGCTCTCGCTTTAGCAGATCATGTTAAACCAACTACGACTTAACACCCTGAAATATGGCGCGGTGACGTTGACGAATTTTCAGAATCAGTTGGCGTATGTGTGGGATGCTGCCAGCCGTTCCTTGCTGATCATGTTGTTCATGTTCATTTTTGTGCAGTTGTGGACGGCCGTCTACCAGAGCCAGGGCGTCACCGAAATTGCCGGGCTGACCTTAGCCAACACCATCTGGTATTTCCTGGTGGCGGAGATGATGGAACTGGGAAAACCGCGGCATGATCTCAAAATTTCGGAAGAAGTGAAGGATGGTTCGGTGGCGTACACGCTGATACGGCCGTACAGCTACCTGGCCTACCATTTCTTCAACGGCTTTGGCGAAGGCGTGGTGCGGATGGCGCTGGTGTTCTTGTTGGGGGCTCCGGTGGCGCTGTATTATGCCGGGCTGCCCACCATTCAGATGCGCCATCTGCCGGCCGTGCTGCTCATCGTCTTCCTGGCCGTCATCCTCGATTTCCTGATTTACAGCATCATCGGCCTGCTGGCGTTCGTCACCGAGGACATCCTTTCTTTCCGGCTGATTTACCAGAAATTCGTCTTTATCCTGGGCGGCCTGATGCTGCCGGTGGACTTCTTGCCGGAGTGGCTGCAAGCCATCGCCCGCGTCCTGCCCTTTCAATTGACCACCTATGCCCCGGCCAAATTGTTTGTCGTTTTCACGGCCGAACAGTTTGTGGACTTGCTGATACGCCAGATCATCTGGATCGCCATCATCGGCTTCGTCCTATTCCGACAATACCGATGGGCTATAAATGAATTGACGATTAACGGTGGCTAATCAACAATTAACAATCAACAGTTAACAATCAACAGTTAACAATCAACAGTGAACGACTGATCCCATGAACCGATTATTTTGCGAACTCAGATTTCTTAAAACCCTGGCCGGGGTGAACCTGGCCTCGGCCATGGAGTACCGCGTCAGCTTCATCAGCCAGATCATCGGCATGTTCATCAACAATGGCATCTACTTTGTCTTCTGGCTGATATTCTTCAACCAGTTTGGCGCCGTGCGCGGCTACAACATCCGCGAAATATATCTGCTGTTTGCCATCGTTACGTTGGGGTATGGATTGGCCTACATGTTTGCCGGGAATGTGGGAGCCAACATGGCCTATCTCATCGCCCAGGGGCGGCTGGATTACTACCTGGTTTTTCCGCGCAACCTGCTGCTGCATGTCGCCTTTTCCCGCATGATTGTGACCACGATTGGCGATGTACTGTTTGGCCTGATCGCTTATCTGTTCACCGGACTGTTTCATCCGGTGGAAATCGGTCTATTTTTGATTTCGGCGGTATTGGCCGGTTTAGTTTTCGTCGGCTATTCGATTTTTACCGGCTCGCTGGCCTTTTTCCTGGGCAATGCCCAATACACCAGCCAGCAGTTGACCAATGCCTTGCTGACGTTCACGCTGTATCCCAACACGCTTTTCTCCGGGGTGACGCGGGGACTGCTCTACACCCTGCTGCCGGCGGGGTTCATTGGCGCGGTTCCGGTGGAGATTGTGCGCGCGCGGAATGGGTGGCTGGCGCTGGTTTTGCTGGGCGCTGTGATTGTGATATGGTCGGTGGCGACGGCCGTGTTCTACACCGGTCTGCGACGTTATGAATCAGGCAGCGCCATCAATGTCAATGTCTAAACATCTCCGTTTGGCGGGAATTATCGCCCTCTTGTTAGTGGCCTTTGCTTTGCGTGTCTACCGGCTAGGCGATGTCAATGTTTGGTGGGATGAGGCGTATTCGGTCTGGTTGGCGCGGATGAATTTGGCCGATGCGATCAACATCACCGCCAGGGATGTTCATCCACCGCTGTACTACGCATTACTCCATTTTTCAATCCGGTTATGGGGCAGCGGCGAGTTTGCCATTCGTTACCTTTCCGTCATTCCTGCTTTGCTGACGTCGGCCATTCTGTTCTCTTTGGGCAAAGGCTGGCTCGGTACTCGGCGGGCCGCTTTTGGCCTCTTATGGCTGGCTGTTTCTCGCTTTCATATTTGGTGGTCGCAAGAAACGCGCATGTACACTTGGGCCGCTTTTTGGGCGGTGTGGGTGTTCTATTTTCTATGGCGGCAAACGAGTACACGGCCGTCCAAATGGGGTTGGCCGGCCTATGTCTTTGGCTTGTCGGCTGGCTTGTACACCTTATATTTGTTTGGATTGGTTTATCCGGCAGTGGGGTTGACGGTGGTGGCGCTCTGGTTCTCCAAACGCATCTCCACCCGGATTTTATGGCAATGGGTTCTGGCGACGGCCGTATCTCTGGCGCTCTTTGTGCCCTGGGCGCTGTTTTCAACGCCTAACCAACCCGGACAACCAGCTACGAATAGCTCGATTGTCCATTTGCTACAACTTTACCTGACCTTGTTAGCCAATGGCGAATCTACAAATATCGATCGTTTTTCTTTTTTAGCCGGTGGCTTTATGTTGTTGGCGGGGATTGGTTTTTATGGCTTGTTCCTAAAAAAACAGATCGCCGCCATTTCATTTTTGTTCCCCGCATTTATTTTGCCGCCCGTCATTGCAATCATTTTATTCCGGATCAGCGAACAAATTTACACCCCGGCTATTGAAGCGCGATATTACCTGTTGTTGGCCCCGATGAATCTGCTGGCATTGACGACCGCTTTGGCGGTTATAGCGTCGTTTTGGCGGCGCGCGGCCGTACTGTTAAGCGTGGCTGTTTTGGCCATTGCCATCACTTCCTTGCCCGGCTATTACAAGGATCGGCATTTGCGTGACCAGTGGAAAAGCGCAATGATGGTTATCCAGGCGTATGCTCGACCATCCGACCGGCTGCTGTTGGTTTCCGGGGATCGGTATCCTTTGTTTTTGTACGAGTATGAAAAGTGGCAGGGAGAACGGCCGTCTATCCATCTGGTTCCTGACGGCGCGCCGGTAATCAATGCCAAAACCGTGGCTGAACAGATGACAAAAGCGGTGGCTGATTCTGAACACATCTGGTGGGTGGAAATTGAGCGAAATATGCAAGACCCGGAGGGGTTGGCTCGTATTTGGCTGGAAGAGCGGTTTCAGCCGACTTATGCCGCCTCTTACGACCATAACAGTCTGACCTTGTTTACGCGGGATGGATTGCTGCCGCCATTGAATTTCGATGTGGATGAATCCGGCGTGACGACGCCATTGTCAACATATTGGCCTGGCGATACGGCGCATTTGGGGATTCTGACTGACGGGTCTGACAGCCGGGCGGCGGTGCTTCATGAGAGCGGTTTGGTATTGATGACGTCGCCATTGGACTCGGCTGGTTTCAGTTTTGTTGATTTGCCGTTCCCCATCACCCAGGCTGCGCCCAACGGCCGTTACACAGTCCGGATAGACGATCAGGATGCGGCCGCGTTTCAGGTGGAAAACAGCGACCCCTTGTTGTCGTCAGCCGATATTCCTGAACGAACCGGCGTAGAATTTGGATCTATCCGTCTGCTAGGATTTGCCATCGAGTCGAACTCCCCATCGCCGGGTGATACCATTCAACTTGACCTTTATTGGCAAACAACGGAACCGGTGGAAACGGATTACACTGTGTTCACGCAGCTGGCGGGGCCGTTCAATGCCCAATCCGGGAATCCCCTGTGGGGACAACATGACAGCCCCCCCGTTTCCGGTTCATTTCCCACAACCGCCTGGCCAGTGGGAATGATCATTCGTGATCGCCATGCGTTGACGTTTTCAGGAGATGCCCCCGCAGCCGATTACACGTTGTTGGTGGGTATGTACGACTCACGCACCGGAACCCGTTTGCCCATATCAGGCGCCGGCATAGACGCTGTCGAACTGCTGAAATTTTCCGTGCCGTAGCTCATCCTCCCGGTATGATTTCAATTTCTCCCAGGCAAGCCCGATCCGGCTGATCGCATCCTGTTGGTTCGATAACCGGCAGGCGGTCACCTGTGGCCGGGTCATACAATCCCAGGTACAAGAAGTAAACACCAGGCGGGGCATCGTTGGGCAGCAAGATGGCGCGGTAGTCGGTGACGGCCGTTCCCACCGGCCACGCATCCATCGGCGTCACCCCATTTTGCGGCTCCCGATCATCCTGCGCGATTGGCGGCTGATCAGGCCGTCCCAGGTGGAGGAAGGTTTGGTAGCGTCTGTCCAGAGGCACGGCCGTTTCCCACACCAGCGTCAACTGCAAAACCTCGCCGAGGGCGACGGCCGTTTGCGGCAGCATGGCCTTCCCCTTCACGCCAGGCATAAATTCAAAAGAGATGGAATGGATGGCTGTGCTATCCGGTTTAACAAACAGGGCGACTTGTGACTGGCCAAACCAGTCGGCGAACGCCAGACCAGCGTGTTGACTCATCCACTGTCCGGTCGGTTCCGCGGGATCAAGCGCATCCACCTGATAATTCACCACCCAAACCCGGTCAGTTCGGCTAAAAATCCGCGCCAGCAACGGTGACGGATCGTAGTTGGCATACTCATTCCGCGCCACATCTTGGGCCAAATCGGGGGCATAGCTGGCGAAGTAACCATCTTGCCAATCATAAGCGGCCAATATCACATCGCCAGGCTGGTGGTACTCCTGTATTTGGGCGATGAGCGGGCGGTAATCTTCCGCCAAATTGATGGGTTGGCGGCAGGCGGCAAAAATGTTGGCGGCGAGCAGCGCTGCCGTCATCCCCGCCATTCCCCATCCCCACCACTGGTGGCGAAAAAATGATGCTAATCCGGCAGCGGCGGCCATGATCAGAAATGGGATGGCCGGAAAAGCCAGCCGGGCCGCGCGGGCGTTGGTCACGCCGGGAATATCATACTGAATCGTGATTGCCAACACGATAGAGGCGGCCACAACCGGCAGGGCGAGTATGGGGAAAAATGTATGACGGCGGGAGAGCGCGGCCGCGCCCCACACCGCCATTCCTGAAAACAAAACCACCGTCAATCCGGACAGCCATCCGGCTGCCGGCGTATAGCCGGCCACTAACTGCCGCCAAATCAGCGGGATTTGTCCCCAGGCGATTTGCAGGCTGGCGGCGTTTCCCACCCGGTTTGCCTGCAATCCTTGAATTTGCGGCCAGGCAAACCAAACCCAGGGCAAAAATCCAAGCGAAATGAGGACGGCCGTCAACAGCCAGGGCCGAATTGCCAATCGTTTTTGCCCCCATCCCCATAAAACCGCCAAACCCATCCCGGCCGCCAGCAGGGCAAAGGCATACTGGTTGTATAACCCGGCCACGATGCTGCCGGCGAGCAGCAACCGCCAGCGCCGCTTCTTTTGCCCGGATAAAAGCTGCGTGAAGGCCAGCAGGGCGGCGGCGGCCAGAGTGATTCCCAGGCTGTACATGCGGGCGTCGCGGGCGTGGTGAAACAAAAAGGGGGAGAGTGATGCCAGCAGCGCGGCCGTCACCCCCGTTGTTGCGCCGTTCAGCTTTTTACCCAGGACAAACAACAGCGGCAGCGTCAGCAAGTTGACGACCGCCGACAAGCCCCGCGCCGCAAACGGAGAGGTTCCCACAGCTTGCAGCCAGCTCGCCAGGAACAAATAGTAGGTGGGCGGATGCACATCGGCGGCGGTGGCGGCAATGAGTTTGCCGGGCGGAAATTGGGCGAAATAAATGCTGAACCCTTCGTCCCACCACAGCGGCAGCCGATCATTCTGGCGCAACGTGATGGCAAGAGCGAGCAGACAAAGAAAAACGACCGCCCACCGGGGAAAATCAATCTGCTGGCTGGAACGGCCGTCCTTTCCCATTAACAACGAATCATTCACAATTTTTTACATCAGCGCCTTCATTTCCTGAATCTGGCGCAGCAGGCGGCGCTGCATGATCTCATACTGGGGCTGGCGATCCACCGCCGTCGCCCCCAGATCGCTGCCTATTTCCAGGCGCATCTGCCGCGGCGCGGCCGTATCGAATCGCGGCCATTGCGGATGGGAGCCGTCGTTGGGGTCTCCGCTCTTGGCGAAATTCGTCCAATAGTCGCCCATCACCTGGGTCAGCGCCTTGTCCTCGGCGGTGACGTCAAACAGGGGAATGGTTGTGTCATGGACGAAGGTTAGTTCACGGGCATGGTAAGCCCCGACCGTTTGCTTCGGTGAAGGCGGCGTGCGCGTGAAGTGGTAGAAGTAGACCGGCTGGCCCGCTTCGGCCCCCTTGAGCGCGTAAAAATGGACGGCCGCGCCAAATATCACGTCCCCCAGCAGCGCCATCTGCGCCGTCTCCGCCCCCTGCGCCAATCCCGGATAAAGGTCAAGGAGCGCCTGAGCCTCATCGTCAAACTCCTGGCGCACCAGCCCGGCTATCTGCTCCGGCGGGATGCTTTGGTGCGCGTATTCGCGGAACGGCGACGCGACCAGGGGATAAATCAGCGTCCCCTCGTCGGCATTGCTGCCCAACAGAATGGGCGCGCGCGCCTGGTCGCCGTCTTGGAACGCCGCGAACGGGCTTTTCTCCAGGACGTAACCATCAATGACCGGGTAGAAATGTTGGAAATGGCGCATCTGGCGGACGAGGTCGTAGAAACGCTTGGGGGCGATCTGGCGCAAAGCGGCGATCTGGTCGTCGCCGGCTGGGGCGAAACGGTCGGCAAACTCCTGCCCGATAGCTTCCAGCGCCGGGTTGTTGCGATACGGCTGGCGCAGGAACATCATCTGGCCGATGTTGGCCGGGCTTTGCAAGATCGCCTTGTGGAAGAGGCCGCGCGCCAACGGCGAAACCAGCATGTGCGCCACCGACTCGCCGCCGGCCGATTCGCCGAAGATGGTCACGTTGTCCGGGTCGCCGCCGAACGCCGAAATGTTCTCCTGCACCCATTGTAACGCCGCGATCTGATCCAGCGTGCCGTAATTGCCGGAAACGCCATGCGCCGACTCGCGGCTGAGTAGCGGATGGCCGAAGTAGCCCATCAGCCCCAGGCGATAGTTGATGTAGACGGCGACCACGCCGCGCCGGGCCAGGCTGTTGCTGTCGTAGAAAATGTCGTTGGCGCTGCCATCTTGATGGTCGCCGCCGTGAATCCAGACCATGACTGGCAGTTTGGCTTCTTTGTCCAACGACGGGGTGCGGATGTTGAGGGTGAGGCAGTCCTCATTTTGCTTCGGTTTGGGCGCGACTTTTAGCAGCAGTTTGACGGCCGTCGTTTTCAACGCGCCCCATCCCTGCCCCTTCACCAGGGCGTTCATGAACAGCTCGAAGTCGGCCGCCTGCTGGATGGCGATTGTGCCCGCTTTCTCCGCTTTCAGCGTGCCCGACCAGGGGAGGGCTGGGCGCGGCGGCCGCCAGCGCAACTCGCCCACCGGCGGCTGGGCGTATGGGATGCCTTTGAAGACGGCGATCTGACCATCTTTCTGGAACACGCCGGTGAGCGCGCCTGATTGAGTCTGGACGGGTGGGGTTATCTGGGCCATGTTTTACCTCCTGCAACTATAACGCGAGTATCTTGGTCGCCGGGCGGGAGCGCTGGCAACTAAACGGCCGTAGCTAGCGGGGGGGGGCCGGTTCAAAGCGCAATAACATCATTTGGTCAGGACGCAAACCCAAGGATTCGTATACACGGCCGTCGCGGTCACTAAACTCCACCTCAAATGCTGCGCCGTCTGCCAGAATTGCAACAATTGTTCCCACTTGTCCATGCCACAGATTATGTTCTGGTAAATCTTGTGTTAGCGTAACCACATCGAATAGTTTGAAGTTTTCCTGCATAGCCAACTCCTCATAAAACGTAACAGCTTGTCAATCTGGGGGCGCTTGAGTCATGTTCAACAATCCAACCACTGCGAATAAGCGCAGATTTACCATTCCATTCTAACATAAAATCAATCCGGTATCGCTGTCCATACTCATCTATGGTAAAGGGTTTGGCTTCATGGGTTTTAACAATTCTCAGCAAAATCTCGCGCAAGCTCTCGGCGTCGTCAGCTTCCATGCCTAGAACTGCCATAAACTTGCGTGGCATGGTTCATTTTGAGCAAAATCATCTTTACAATTTTTGGACTGCAGCCGCGGTTTCTTACCGCGTTCACACCCGCGCGGTAAGAAACCGCGGCTACAAATTGTAAAGGACGTTGCCGGTTTTTTGAACCATGCCACTTGCGTGCTTTATGCTTACCCGTGTCGTGTGTTGGGTTGAGCGAATAGTCGCGTAATTTGCGAATATCTACCACAGCCTGTTCAGCATTAGGCAGTTTCATAACGTAAAATTGTCAACCTTGCAGCGCCGCGTATACTCGCGCTGGCGTCAGTGGAATACGGTGGATACGGACGCCGGTGGCGTCAAAGACGGCGTTAGCGATGGCCGGAGCCACCCCGTCTTTGGGGATTTCAGCAATCGCTTTGGCCCCAAACGGGCCGGTTGGCTCATTCGTCTGCACCAAAATCGCCTGCATCCAGGGCGTCTCGTCGGCGCGGTAAATGTGGTAAGGGCCAAATTCGTCGTTGATGAGATCGCCCGTTTCGTCGTAGACCATCTCCTCGCAGTGACCGTACCCTAACGCCTGCACCATGCCCCCTTCCACCTGGCCGCTGGCGGTCAGCGGGTTGATGGGCACGCCAGCGTCCACCGCCATCACCAATTTGGTCACTGTTACCTGCCCGGTTTCGGTGTCTACCTCCACCTCGGCGAACTGCCCGGCGAAGGGGGGCGGCGAGGCGGCGCTGACGTAGCTGGCGGAGGCCATGATTTGCCGTTGCTCTTCCTGGTGCAGGCTGTGCAGGGCGATAGCTTCCAGGGTGACGTGACGGCCGTCCGGGGCCACAGCCTGTTTGTTTTCCAACCGAATCCCTTCTGGGCTGTCCAGTCCCAGTATCAGCGCGGCTCGTTCTTTGATTTGTTGGGCCACCTGTTCAGCAGCGCGTTTGACGGCCGTGCCCGAAATATACGTCGTGCTGCTGGCATACGCGCCCACATCAAATGGCGTCATGTCCGTGTCGCTGGAGTAGATGATGATGTCTGTCACCTGGACGCCCAGCGCCTCCGCCGCCATTTGCGCCAACACTGTGTCCGACCCCGTGCCTAAATCCGTCGCGCCGACAAGTAGGTTAAACGAGCCGTCGTCATTCATTTTGATGGATGCGCTACCCATGTCCAGGCCGGGGATTGCGGTTCCGTGCATGCACATGGCTGCTCCCAGCCCTCGCCGCAGATGGGGTTTGCCCGGCACTTCATGCCAGCCCGGCTCAGACTTCCGCTGCCACTCAATCGCTTTCATCCCCTGCTCAAAGCATTCATTCAGCCCGCACGATTCGATGATGGGCACGTCTATCACCGTCTCCTTTTCCCCTTCGCCTAACAGCGGCGCAATTGGCATGGGGTCGCCTGCCTGCACCCAGTTTTGGCGGCGGAATTCGATGGGGTCCAGCCCCAACTCGTGGGCGATTTCGTCCATGTGATTTTCCAGGGAGAACAACGCCTGCGGCCCGCCGTAGCCGCGATACGCGCCGGGGACGGGTAAATTCGTGTAGGCGACAACGCAGTCGAACTGGCGGTTGGGGCAGTTATAGCTGGACAGCCCGCGCAGGCCGGTGACGGTTTGCACGGTGAGGCCGTGCGTGCCATAGGCGCCGGTGTTGGCGATGACGGTGAATTTTTGGCTGGTGAGACGGCCGTCCTTCATCACCCCCGTCTTCCAGGTAATCGTCTGCGGGTGGCGGGTGCGGCTGCTGCGGAACTCCTCGGAACGGGTCAATTCCATGCGCACAGGACGGCCGGTTTTGAGGGTGAGATGGCCCACGATGTCCTCAATCAGCATTTCCTGTTTGACGCCGAAGCCGCCGCCAATGCGGGGCTTGATGACGCGGATGCGGCGCGCCGGCAGGCCCAGCAGGGGAGCGACCATGCGGCGCGCGTGGAAAGGAACCTGGGTGCTGGTGCGAATCACCAGCCGCTCGTCCTCGTCCCACCAGGAGATGGCGATGTGTGGTTCGATGGGGGCTTGCTGTACCTGGTGGACATAGTAACTGCGCTCGAAAACGAAGTCGGCCTGGGCAAAACCCTGCGCCACGTCGCCCAAATCGGCGGTGATGTGGTGGACGATGTTGCGGCTGGCGTCGTGGATGCCTTCGGTGTCCTCTTCGTCGTGGATGACGGGCGCGCCGGGCTGGATGGCTTCGTTTTCGTCGAAGACGGCCGGTAAAATTTCGTATTCAACTTTGATTAGCTTCAACGCCTCCTCGGCAATCTCCGGCGTGTCGGCGGCAACGGCCGCCACCCGGTCGCCCACGTAGCGTACCTTGTTGTCAAAGCTGACCTGATCCAGCGGCGGCGGGTTGGGGTAGCTTTGCCCGCCGGAGGCGTATTTGACCCGCTCCACGTTTTTGGTGTGGATGACGGCGCGGACGCCGGGGAGAGCCACGGCGGCCGTATCGTCAATGTCCAAAATGCGGGCATGGGCGTGGGGGCTGGTGAGTAGTTTGGCGTATAACATGCCGCGCATTTCCATGTCGTCCACGAAGGCGGGATTGCCTTTTGCCAGTTTTACCGCGTCTACTTTCGTTTCTGGTTTGCCCACCACCATTTTTGATTTTTGATTTTTGATTTTTGATTGGTGGGCGTCTACGATTTGGGGGCCATCGTAAGGGGGCACGTCCTCGCCGCGCAGGGCGGCGGCGGCGCGGAGGATGGCTTCTACTGGTTTGAGATAGCCCGTTTCCCGGCACAACACGCCGGAGAGGGCGTCGCGCGCGTCGACTTCACTGGGATCGGGGTTTTTGTCCAGCAATGCTTTTGCCGCCAAAATCATGGCCGGGGTGGAGTAGCCGGATTGGATGGCGCCGGTTTCGATGAACGCTTTTTGGATGGGGTGCAGTTGGTCGATTGACGGAGCCAGCCCTTCAATGGTTTCGATTTTGTGGCCGACGGCCTGACTTACGAGAAGAGTGTCGCTGTTGACGAGACGGCCGTCCAGCAGCACCGCTCCCGCTCCGGTCACGCCATCATCCGACCCAAAGCGGACGGAGTAGTAGCCGGCGCCGCGCAGGACATGGCGCAGGGTGTCAGTGGGGTGGGAGGTAAGGGTTTGGTTACGGCCGTTGATATTCAGTGAGAGTTCCATAGAGATGTTCTCCAAGATTTGCAAACATTTGTTCTAAGAGGGATAATGCGCTCCTTTGCCGCCGATTCTAGTAGAAGAATCGAGGCGCGTCAAAGCGTAAAAATTCGGCGAGGCGTTCCGCATGTTCGTAAGATGGCAGGCCATTTATCGAGAATATCCCAGCAATTTCTGGACGTTGATGGCGGCCAGTTTTATTGACCGGCTGGGCGGGGCGCTGCTGTTTCCCTTTTTCACGCTGTACATCACCGAGCGATTTGATGTGGGCATGACGGAGGCGGGGATTATTTTCACCATTTTCTCCGTATCATCCATTATTGGAAGCATGTTTGGCGGAGCCATGACCGATAAGTTCGGCCGGCGCTGGATGATCGTTTTCGGGCTGGCGACCAGCGCTTTGAGCAGCCTGGTGATGGGATTCGTGGACAGCCTGCTCGTTTTCTACGCCATCGCCGGATTTGCCGGGTTGTTTTCCAATGCCGGCGGTCCGGCGCAACAGGCGATGGTGGCCGACATCTTGCCGAAGGCGCAGCGGGCGCAAGGGTATGGTATTTGGCGAGTGCTGGCCAATCTGGCGGTGACGATTGGCCCGGCGATTGGCGGGTTGCTGGCGGCGCGATCTTATCTGGCGTTGTTTCTGAGCGATGCCGTGACCAGTCTGGTGATGGCGGGGATGGTGATCGCGCTGCTGCCGGAGACGAAGCCGGAGAAAGCGGCGGACAAGCCGGAGGAATCGTTGCGGCAGACGTTGGCGGGGTATACGGCCGTCCTCCGCGACAACATTTTCATGCTTTACATCGTCATCTCCATCTTGATGGTCATCGTTTATGTGCAAATGAACAGCACGATGGCTGTTTACCTGCGCGATTCGCGCGGCATCCCGGCGCAAGGATATGGGTATATTCTCAGCATGAATGCGGGGATGGTGGTGTTGTTCCAATTTTGGATCACCCGGAAAACCTCTCATCTGCCGCCGCTGCTGGTGATTGCTGCCGGTGTGGCGCTGTACGCGGTAGGGTTTGCCATGTACGGCTTTGTGTCGGCGTTTGCGCTGTTCCTGGTGGGGATGGTCATCATCACCATGGGCGAGATGTTGATTTTACCGGCGGCGCAGGCTTTGACGGCCCAGTTTGCGCCGGAGGATATGCGCGGTCGGTACATGGCGATGTATGGCTTTAGCTGGACGATCCCTTTTGCCATTGGCCCGCTGTTGGGGGGTATGGTTATGGACAGCGGTCATTCCAATTGGGTGTGGTATGGGTCGGGAATTTTAGGCACGATGGCGGCGCTGGGGTTTGTGTGGCTGCATACGGCCGTAGGCAATCGGTTGCAACCGGCAGAATCAGCCCAGTCTCCGGATGCTGATTGAGTTGGCAGCCGTGTAACTCTGTTGTTAGCGAGGAGCGGCGGCGGGCTGGAGAAAATCTCCGGCTACCCAACCCTCCCTGCCATCAGCCAACTGGACTTGCCACCAAAGAAAATCGTTGCCTTTCTCTGGGCCGGCTAATACCAACAAGAGCGCACCCTCCGGGGCGACGGCAAGCGACAAATTACTGACGCTGGGGCCGCCGCGCACGGTGACGCCGAGGAAGTCGGTGTTGATGACTTCGGCGTAGTAACCGGGGGTGATTTTTGGGGGGGCGACGGCCGTATTCGGCGTGGGCACAGGCGTAAAGGTGGGGATTGGCGTGGGGGTGGGGACCACCGGCGTTGGCCCAGGCGTGGGGCTTGGCGGCGCAGTCAGGATGATGACGGTGGGCGGCAGGGGGGGGGCGTCTAGCGGCGGCCGGGCCAGCATGGTATTGATGATCGCCAGCATCAGCCCGATACCGGCAATGGTGACGACCAATCCCATCCCCAGCCAGCGCCAGGGAATGGGTTCTTTGTCGCCGTTGGTTGACGAGCGACGCTGTTTTGCTTCTTTACGGGGGTCGGGGGGGATTTGGTATCGGGCCATTGTGAATTGTTAATTGCCAATTGCCAATTGCCAATTGTCAATTGCTTCTAGTACGAGGAGGGTGAGGTCGTCGAAAGCGGCGGCGTCCTGGCTCCAGGCGGCGGTGGCGGCGGCGATTTTTTGGGCGAGAACGGGGGCCGGTGTACGGCCGTGCTGCCGCAAAATTGCCTGCAATCGTTCATTGCCAAATTGTTCTCCGGCCGGATTAGCGGCATCGGGCACGCCGTCGCTGAACATCACCAACCGGTCCCCTGGTTTTAGTTGGACGGTGTACTCCTCCAGCGCTAAGGTTTCAATCATGCCCAGGAAGCGGCCTTTGCCGGGCAGTTCTTTCACCGGGATGTCAGCGCCGGGGCGGAAGCGTAACGGCCGTTCCTGACCAGCGCGAACGTAGGTGAGACGGCCGCTAGGCCGGTGCAAAACGCCGTAGAATGCGGTGACAAAAATTTCGCTGTCAGGTGAAACGGCCAACATGCCCTGGTGAACGGCCGTAGCCACTGCGGCCGGCGACAGAGAGCGATGGCTCTCCTGGTGGAACAACGTCCGCGTCACGGCCATGAACAGAGCCGCATGGAATCCCTTGTCGGCCACATCCGCCATCAACAGCCCCACATGCGCCTCATCCAATGGAATGACATCGTAAAAATCGCCGCCCACGTGCCGCGCCGGGGCCAGGTAAGCGGCAAAGGCGTAATCGGGGAATTGGGGCAAATCTTTGGGCAGCAAATTCCGCTGCACCTCGGCCGCCAGTTCCAACTCCCGTTCCATCCGCTCTTTCTGCACCAATTCGGCCTGGGCCGCTTGCAGCGCCAGATACGCTTCTTCCAGCGCCTTGTTTTTCTCTTGCAGGCTTTCGATGGAGCGTTTGTCCATCTCGCGGGTGTTGGCCAGGAGCTTTTGCAGCACTTTGAAAGCGATGGTGGGGCTGGATTCCACCATTTGGTCAAATATTTCTTCGGTGATTTCGAGGACGGTGACGGGGGTGAGGGCAGTGCAGGCAGCCATGCGCGGCGAATCGTCGATCAAGCTCATCTCGCCGAAAAACTCTTTTGGCCCCAATAGTCGCAAAAAGCGTTCTTCGCTCTCATCAATGCGCTGGGAGACGCTGACACGGCCGTCTACGATGATGTAAAAGGTGTGTTCCACCCGCCCTTGTTGGCAGAGAACGGTGTGGGCCGGGTAAGTTCGCCGTTGCGCCACGTGGCGCAAAATATCGAGCGTTTCTTTATCCAGCCCGGTGAAGGTCTTTCTGATGATCAGGGTGTGCCCGGTTTTGTTCATTGCGCTGATGGTTCCTTTACCGCCAGAATTCAGGACGGCCGTGAACGGGGAGATTATACCGGATGGATTGACTGTTGTATAATCCAGACGGCTATCCGCCCATTAGCAAAGCGAAAAATCAAATGTTGTCACAATACAAACAACAGCCGCTTCCGTTATTTGAAGCACAAGAAAAAAACCTCGCGCGCCAGGATTCAGGGGCCATAACGAACGATAGCAATGCCATCAGTTTTGAAGATAGAGCGTTTCACAATTGGTACCGATTTGTTTTATCTTACCCGCCGCATCTGGTCCGAGATTACATTCATGACTTTTGCCTGGATGAGAACCATGTAATTCTTGACCCTTTTTGTGGTACAGGCACTACAATTGTGGAAGCAAAATTGAATCATATTAATTCTGTAGGTATTGAGGCAAACCCATTTCCACATTTCGCGTCAAGTGTGAAAATTGATTGGCGCATAAATCCAAATGATCTACTGGAAATTGCTGAAGAAATTACATATGCGACTTATAGAACACTTTCCGATCAAGGAATTGATGATAAAACGTTAACATCAAATCCCAATGTAGATTTACGCAAACTTGATCTTCAAGCTGAGAGAGTTCTTATCAAGAACTCAATAAGTCCCCTTCCCCTGCACAAGTCGCTTGTTTTGTTGGAACATCTGAATCGTTTTCGGCAGTCGCCTGCATATCAATATGGTTTATTGGCGCTCGGTAACGCTTTGGTGACTAACATCGGCAATTTAAGGTTTGGTCCAGAAGTCGGAGTCGGCAAGATCAAATCTGATTTCCCGGTTGTTGCGGCATGGAACTATGAAATTCAAAGAATGCTAAATGACTTGCAAGGAGTACAAGAGCAAGATTTTCCTGAAGCAAAAGTTCACCTGGCAGATGCCAGGAATATCAGCAAAATTATTTCTCCAAATTCGGTTGACGCGGTCATTACTTCGCCGCCCTACCCAAATGAAAAGGATTACACTCGTACTACACGTCTGGAATCTGTAGTTCTTGGCTTTTTTACCGATATGGCGCATTTGAGGACTTATAAAAAGTGGCTTCTCAGATCAAATACCAGGGGCGTATACAAAGTTGATGATGACGATAAATGGATTGAGAATAATCATAAAATTCAAAGGCTGGCAGATCAGATCGAAAAGCGGAGAATAGAACTTGGGAAGAGTTCTGGGTTTGAAAAGCTTTATGGACGTGTGACTAAACTTTATTTCGGGGGCATGGCCAGACATCTTGTTGAACTAACCACTGTTCTTAAACCAGGGGCACAGCTTGCTTATGTGGTGGGCGATCAAGCCTCTTATTTACGCGTTTTGATTCGCACTGGTGAATTGTTGGCGGAGATAGCCAGTGAAATTGGCTATGAGGTGAAACGAATTGACCTTTTCAGAACCAGGTTTGCCACTGCTACCCGAGAGGAATTACGCGAGGAGGTCATTGTTATGCGGTGGACAGGGAATGGAGGTGGAGTCGTTGATTTATAAATTTATCATATGGGGAGTGAGTGTCATCACATGAGCAAGTATGAGCAAATTATAGAATGGATTTTTAGAAGAAACTATCAGATCGGTGACGTTATTGTACGTTTCAATCGAGATGAGCTGGCTCTTGCTTCCTCTGAGTTGGGTTTTGCTCGTATAAAGAATCTTGGCGACATCCCCTATTCGTTCCGATTTCGACGAGAATTACCTGAACCCATCCGGATTTCGGCGCCAAAGGATGCTGAATGGATAATTGTTGGCATGGGGATAGGCGAATATGCGTTTCGCTTGGCGTCTCCCGGTAAAATCGAACCCAATCCTCACTATTTCCCGATCGAAATTCCTGACGCGACTCCAGAGATCGTGCGCCATTATGCGCCGGGAACGGATGAACAGGCATTGCTGACTCGCGCTCGATATAACCGGCGCATCGATCTTTTCACGGGATTGACGTGTTATTCTGTTCAGAACCATCTGCGCACAACTGTTACAGATATAGGTCAAGTGGAAGTTGATGAGATCTATGTTGGCGTTAACAAGCGGGGAACGCATTTTGCGCTTCCCTGCCAGGCAAAATCACCAGGGGATAGGGTTGGCATTGTTCAAGTCATGCAGGATATTGCCTTGTGCCACCAACGGTATCCAATGGCGGTTTGCCGACCCATCGCGCTGCAATTCGCCGGCGAGGACAGCGTCGCTTTGCTCGAACTGACTGTACGTGAGGAAGATAATGTCTTGATGTTGAATACTGTTGATGAGAAGCATTATCAATTGATACCAAGATCGGAAATATCTGACTTAGACCTTACGATTCTTAAAGATAAGGAAAGCGGTGTTGACTACACCGTTTGATTTACTTCGTTTTGGTAAGTTGCCAGTGGTTATCAAGCTGCCAAGTTGAGCATAGCGTTATGCAGCGATGGCGTGGGATTTCTCCGATTTGGCTGGCGGCAGCGGCCGTACTCCTGTTCTGGTTTTTGGCGTTGGACAGCATGGCGCTGGACAGCCCGACGATGGATGAGCAGAACCACATCGCTCGCGGCCTGGCTTTTTTGCGGACGGGAGACGCCCATATGAGCCTGGAACATCCGCCGCTGGTCAATCTGCTCAGCGCTCTGCCGTTGCTGACGATGCCGGAAATCCGCCTGCCCATTGACCATCCCAGTTGGACACGGCCGGAGGGTTGGTACGAGTTCGCCGATCTGCTGCTGTGGCAGTATAACCAGGACGTGACCCAGATCGTTTTTCTGGCCCGCTTTCCCATTCTGCTGCTGACGTTGGGGCTGGCGTTGGCCGGCTTTTGCTTTGCCCGCGCTTTGTGGGGGACGGGCTGGCTGCCGTTTTTCTTCATTTTGTTTGACCCGAACATTTTGGCGCACGGCCGTTACGCTACCACCGATGTCGGCGGCGCCTTTTTTTTGCTGCTGGCAGTGTGGGCGATGTGGCGGCTGTGGCAGGCGGATGGCTGGGATTGGCGGCGGTGGGGGACGGCCGTGCTGATGCTGGGTTTCGCCTTTTCCGCCAAATTATCCACCCTCGCTTTTGCGCCTATCCTGGCGGTGATGGCGCTGCTTCCAATTTACAAGGCTCGATCTTTGCATGCAATTGGACGACGGCTGGCGCAGTTGGCGGCGGCGGGCGCGGCGGCGCTGCTGGCGGTGTGGGCCGTGTTTGGCTTTGAGTGGGGGGCGTATCGCTTTCAGTCGGCGGGGTTGGCGGGATGGAACGGCCGTGCCGGGCCGCTGCCCACCTTTTTGGCCGGCATCGAACAAATCGCCGGACTGGCTGGCGGCGGGCGCGGCAGCTCTTTTTTGTTGGGAAACTTTTCGGATAGCGGTTTCTTGGCCTATTTCCCGGTGGCCTTTGCCGCCAAGACGCCGTTGATCACCCTGGTTTTGCTGGCGACGGCCGTTATTGTTTTGTTGAAGAAGGAAAAGACGCGGGGGACGGCCGTTTTCCTTCTCACCCCCATCCTGCTCTACTTCGCCCTCTCCATGCAGTCCGCCTTCAACATCGGCTACCGCCACCTTCTGCCTATTTTGCCCTTAATCATGATTTTGATTGGCGGTTTGGCCGGTCACTCCCACGCTTCACGCTTCCCGCTTCCCGCCTTACGTCTCTCTCCTCTGCTCCTCATCCTTGCCACTCTCTCCATCCACCCTCACTACCTGAGCTATTTCAACCAGGCGGCGGGCGGGCCGGAGAACGGCTATCGCATTTTGGTGGACAGCAACGTGGATTGGGGGCAAGATTTGCGGCGGCTGCGCGATTGGATGGCGGCGAATGGGGTGGAATCGGTGAAGCTGGCCTGGTTTGGCGCGGCCGATCCCGCCTACTACGGCATCCAATATGAGCCGCTGCCCGGCCTGGGCCGCAGCGAGTTTTTCCTGAAATGGTGGGATGTGCCCTTTAATACGGCCGATCCGGAGCCGGGCGTGTATGCCATCAGCGTCACCAATTTGTGGGAGCTGCCTTTGCAAGAAGCGGAGAAGACGCGCTTTGCCTGGTTCCGGGCGCGGCCGCCGGATGACCGGGTGGGGTATTCGATTTTGATTTATGTGGTGAAGTGAGGGGATTTTGGATTTTGGATTGAGGAAGCGGGGGTGGGCGGTGACGGCCGTCATCCTGACGGCGGCGACTTTGTTGGCAGATTTGCCCCGGCCGTTACCGCAGATGTTGGCCTTTTTGCTGCTGGCGGTGTGGCCGATGGCGGGGTGGTGGCGGGTGGTGGACGGCCGTCTGGCGGAGCGGCTGGTTTCAGCGGCGGCGCTGGCGATGCTGGTCAGCAGTTTGGTGATGTTGGCGGCGCATTATGTGCCGGGGTCGGTGTCCCGGCCGTGGCTGATGGTCGTTTTTGCGCTGGCGGCCCTGCTCCCTCAGATTAAAACGAAAAACGAAAAGCGGCAGTTGAGCAGAAGTCAACAGGTGAGAGGTTCGGGAATTGGAATTCCCGATACGAATACGACCAGTCGACTTTTGCGCTATTGCGAAAAACGAAATCAGGCGCTCCAATCGGCATGTTCCTGGCCGAAATTTCAGCGTAATTGGCATTGGGTTTTTCTGATTTTGCTGGCTTTGGCTTTGCGCTTTACCTGGTTGGGTTATTCGGAGTTTCAGGGAGACGAGGGCCTCATCATGTCGCGGGCGGCGGCGATGCTGACGGGGGATGACGCCGAAATTTTCTTGCATCAAAAAGGGCCGATTGAAATTTTGCTGCCCATGAGCTTGTGGGGGCTGGCGGGCGAGATCAACGAGTTTTGGGCGCGGATCGCTTTTGCCTGGGCCGGCGTCTGGGCGGTGTTGGCGGTGGCGGCGCTGACCCACCATTGGTTTGGGACGCGGGCGGGCTGGCTGGCCGGGGTGTTGTTTGCCATGATGGGCTTCAGCGTCGCTTTTGGCCGGATCGTACAGTACCAAAGCCTGGTAATGCTGTGGGGGACGTTGGCGGTTTGGCACGCTGTCAGTTTCCGAGAGAGAGGGCGGCGGCTGGATTTGGGGCTGACGGCCGTGTTCCTGGCGGGTGGTTTGCTGGCCCATTACGATGCGGTGCTGGTAGTTCCGGCAATTGCTTGGGCGGTGTGGCCGCAATTAAGACCGTTTGATTGGCGGGCCTGGTTGGGAGCAACGGCCGTTGGCGTGTTGGTGCTGGCATTGTTTTATGTGCCTTTTGTCCTTGACCCCAATTTTTCTCGGACGGGCCAATATCTCTGGCAAGGGCGGATTGGCGCGGATGCTGATGGTAGGGGATTGTTGAGTTGGAGCGGGACGGCCGTCTGGCAGATGGTGACGTTTTATAACACTCTTTATTATGTGGTCGGTTTGGTAGTCGCTTTGCTGATTGGCTTGATGGCGAAGCGGCGGCAGCAGGGAACGGCCCTCCTCCTTTTTGCGGCCCCGTTTCTGTTCTACTTGTTCATCGTGGCCGACCCGCGCACCCATGTGTACACCTTTTTCCCTGGGGCGGTGATTTTGGCGGCGGTTGGGCTGGATTGGTTGTTGACTGCTGGAACAGGTTGGCGGCGGTTGCTGCTGTGGGGCGGGACGGCCGTGTGGCTGACCGTCTCGTTGGCATACGTCTGGCTCATGTTTGTGGATCACACCCCGGAACGGCAGCGTACCTGGGCCGAAAACCGCCCCCGCTTTTACCCGGTGACGTGGGAAAAACCGCCCGAATTTGGCCTGTTCGGTTTTCCGCACCAGGCGGGTTGGCGGGTGGCATCATCCTTGGTGGGGGAAACCGATTTGCCTTTTGCCAGCAATGAGGAGCAGGAAGTGACCGCCTGGTACATGGCCCCGGCGGCGCGGACGCACTGCCCCAATTTTGAGACGTTTTTGCTGGCAGCGAATGCGCAGGATGAACTTCCCGTCCCTCCGGGTTTGTTGACAGATTGGTTGGTGCAGGCGGAAGTGCAGGTAAACGGCCGGCCTTCGTTGTGGGTGTACGGCCGTCAGCCGGTGGCCGAACCGGTTATTTTGCAGGCGTCGGATTATTCACGCTGGTTGTCCCCTGCCCAGGCCGCGCCCATGCAAACTGGTGGCGCTGTGCCGTTGGATGTGACTCTTGGTGACGGACAGGCCCGGTTGGTGGGGTATGATCTGGACGCTTCCCAGGCTGTTCCTGGCGGGCAGGTGGTGGTGACGTTGTATTGGGTGGGGTTACGGCCGTTTGATCGCAATTTTCAATCATTTGTCCACCTGTTTGACGGGGAACTGCGCGCCCAGCACGACGGCGCGCCGGACTGCGCAGTTATGCCGACCACGCGCTGGGAGCCGGGCCAATTGATAGCTGACGCCCATGTCGTGCCTATCGCCCCGGACGTTCCGGCGGGCGAGGTGGCGGTGTTGGTAGGTATGTACGATTTGTTGACTTTGGAGCGGCTGGCGATACCTGACCGTGCTGATCAAACCATTTATTTGACTTCACTACCAATCACCGACGACTGATTGGCGATGTCGAATTGAGGTTGACGGATGAACGGGACACGATAGAATGGACGGCCGTAGTTCTCTAAAAAAGAGTTGAACAAAATATTTTGACTGAGGCGCCTGGAGGTCAAGAGTCCAGGCTGGAGGATTTTATGCGTCAAGTAATTGTTAATTTATCAAACCAGAGACGACAGGCCGTTTTTGCCAGTCTTGTCATTGCCATGCTGTTGGTGACGGCCGTTGTGGGCACAATCATTGCCAGCCCCAGCGCCGCCGATCTGGAGAGTTCCAAGAAAGAGGTTAATGCTGCCCAAACTGCTCCTGGGTCTTCGTTACAATACACGATTTTGTTGGATAACAGTGGGGATCAACCGATCAACACTGTGGTAATGACAGATGTTTTGCCATCGGCCGTCAATTATGTTTCCGGGACGCTCAATGCTGAATATGATCAGGCTTTCCCTGAGCCACTTACATCACTTACGTATACCAATGGCATAGTTTCCTGGCAAGGCTCTATTGGGCAGCAAGGGGCAGTCACAATCACTTTCCAGGCGGCGTTGACGGATACACTTATCGCCGGAGATCAGGTCACCAATACTGTGGCTATTACCGGTACGGGCTACCTTATCACGCGCACGGCCGTGACCGCCATCATAACCACCACCAACGTCTTTTTGCCCATCATTTACAAACCGGTGCCGGCGCCCTTTTTGAACGTGGTCGTCCGCACCACCAGCGATAATCAGTGGGATGTGAGCTGGCTAAGCCCCGATTCGGCCGTGACCAAATACGAATTGGAAGAAGCGCAAGACATGTCTTTTAGCAATCCTACTCGTTATGATATGGGCGTCGGTCTGGAAAAAAGTTTCAGTCCATCTGCCACAACCAATAATCTTTACTGTTACCGGGCACGGGCTTTCATCGGCGCTTTGGTTGGAAATTGGTCGAATGTACGATGTGTCTATGGCAATTACCGGGATGATTTTAACACCGATACCGGCTGGGGTATCCGTCGCCAGGACACGGATGATGTGAACAATAGCTCCTACCTGCAAAACGGCAATTTTGTAGTCAAAATCGGCGGCCGTTGGGATTATGCTATCGCGTCGCCGCTGAGACAAGCGCCCTGGCAAAATTACCGCATTGAAACCAGCGTGAAGCTGGAAGGCGGCATTGATAACTTGCACAGCTATGGTTTGATTTTCGGTGGCGATTGGGATGGCAATACTTGCCCTACTGCTGATTACAGCACTTGTTTTAACCAATATTACCGCCTAAATGTGATTTGGACAGGCTCGCCTGACAAAATGAAATTTAACCTAAAGCGGATTGATTACCATGACCCGGCCAACAACTCTGGTCGTGGGGTGGACTTGACTCTCTTCTCGGATGTGTTGTTGGGGGATACGAGCGGGTGGAATACTTGGGCGATAGAGGTTTATGCAGATGGTACCATCAAGGTGTTTGCCAATGGGACTCTGGTGGCGACAGCCCAAGATGCAACTTATGGCAGCAACCCTTATTTTGGCGTGTTTGCGTCGGATGATGAGTATCTTGGCTCTGAACCCTGGTTTGATTATTACGAGGTGAAGCCGCTGCCTTAACCAGCGGCAACAACCGGCAAAAGACAGGCTCCAGCATGACATGACTCACTGGAGCCTGTTTTTTTATCCGTAATAGTCGAATGTAAATAAATGGGGAGCGTGGATGTAGAGACCTTCCCCCGACACGGCCGTCTCCCCATTCGCCAGCACAATCTGCCCCCTGGCATACCCCTTACGCCCTTCAAACCGTTCCAGCCACCCCTCAACCCGCAGAGGAGCGTGAAGCGGAACGGGCAGGTGATAATTCAAATTCATATTCGCCAACACCACCTTCAGGCCCGACTGCCACACCGCCGCCCCCATGGCTTCATCAATCACAGCCGCGCTGGCTCCGCCGTGCGCATGGTTAGGCGGCCCTTGTTCTGCCAGCGTAAACACAAACTCGGAGAAAACCAGAATGTGTTTGAGATCGCGCTGAACATACCAGATCAGCCCCATCCCCTTGGGGTTTTGCGTGCCGCAGATGAAACAACTGCCGTGTTCCGGCAGCCGCTCTGGTTCCGTATCGCTCATGGATTTCTCTCAATGGGTGGGGTGTTGAGTATTGTCACTCCCAGGTGCGCTCGTCCCGAATGGGAGGCGTGTTGGCGGGCAAACTATCCAGCACGGCCACTTTTAGCTCGAATTTGAGCGCCTGCCGGGCGGTGGTTTTCAGGGATTGGGAGACGGCCGTGCTGTCCACCCCCTTTTGCAACACCACCGCCAGCGTCAAATCATCCCGGTGATCTTTGCGGGTGATGATGGCTTGATACGCCTTCACCTGGGGAAAGCGAGCCATCATATCCGCCAACTGCGTTGGATGCAGGAACATCCCCCGCACCTTCGTCGCCGCGCCCACCCGCCCTTGCCACCCATTCAGCCGCAAACCGGGACGGCCACAGGCACACGGCTCGGCGATGATGGAAGACAAATCCCCCACGCCAAACCGCACCAGCGCATAATGCTTGTTGAAGAGCGTCACCACCACTTCGCCCGTCTCGCCATATGGCAGCGGCTGGCCGTTGTTGATGTCGCAAATCTGGATGATCGTATTTTCTGGGATGTGCCAGCCCGCCAATTCCGGGCAGTCATAACCTAAATTGCCGCATTCGGCCGTGCCATACCCCTGGAACACCTCAATGCCCCGCTCATTCAAAGCCTGACGCAAAGATGAGGGCAGCGGTTCGGCCAGCACAAACGCCCGCTGCAAATAAAGCGGTAGGTTCAACGCCTCCGCTTTTTCCAGCAAGGCATTCAAATAACTGGGCAGGCCGACATAACCCGTCACCTGGAAGCTGGACATCATCTGCACCTGTTGTTCCTGGTTACCGATGCCGCCGGGAATGGGTACGCAGCCAATGTGGCGCAACCCTTCTTCAAGGGATGCGCCAGCCGGGGTCATGTGGTAGCCAAAACAGTTGATCGCCAGTTGGTCGGGCTGGAATCCGGCGGCTTCGAGCGCGATTGCCCAACGGCCGGGGTCGGGTTCGTTGGGTTCCGGTTCGTTGATGGGGCCGGGCGATTGGAAAACGCGGCGCAAGCTGCCGATGGGGGCTGCCAGCAGGCCGCCAAACGGCGGCTCCTGCTTTTGCAGTTCAATGACATCATCCTTACGCAAAACAGGCAGTTTAGCCAGGTCTGCTTCGGTTTGCAGGTCGGCCGGCGTTAATCCGGCCTTGTCCATCCGCCGTTGGAAGGCGGGGGCGTTTTGATATAAATGTTGAATAGTATCGGATAATTGCGACATTGTGATTTAAGAGAGCCAGCGTTTACGCCGTTTATAATGCTTCACGTCCCGGTAACTTTTGCGTTTGCCCACTTCGTTTAGTCCCAGATAAAACTCGCGCACGTCGGCATTTTCTTTGAGAGCTGCCGGTTCGCCGGTGAGGACGATACGGCCGTTCTCCATGATATACGCATAATCCGCCACATCTAACGCCAGCCGCGCATTTTGTTCCACCAGCAGAATCGTGGTGCCCTGCTCCCGGTTAATCCGCTTGATGATCTCGAAAATCTCATGCACCAGCAGCGGCGCCAACCCCAGCGATGGCTCGTCCAACATCACCAGCTTGGGCCGGGCCATCAATGCCCGCCCAATCGCCAGCATCTGCTGTTCGCCGCCGGAGAGGTAGCCGGCAACCTGCCGCCGCCGTTCCCGTAAGGGTGCGAAATACTCGTAAACTATCTCCATATCTTGGCGCACATTTTGCCGATCTTTGCGGGTATAACTGCCGGCAATGAGGTTTTGCTCCACATCCAGGTGTTCAAACACCCGCCGCCCTTCCATTACCTGGAAGATGCCGCGCCGCACAATCTCAGACGCTTCTCTCTGATCAATTCGCTCATCCTCAAACAGGATTTCGCCATCCGTCACTTCGCCGTCCTCTGGCTTGAGCAGGCCGGAAATGGCCTTGAGCGTGGTGGATTTCCCAGCCCCGTTGGAGCCGAGCAGGGTGACGATTTTGCCTTGGGGCACTTCCAGGGACATCCCTTTCAGCACCAGGATGACATCGTTGTAGATGACTTCGACATTATTGAGCGCCAGCATGGTTTACCTCTAGTCAGAATGATTTGCGATTTTAGATTTTGGATTTCGGATTGAACTGCTGCTGGGCGAGTCGCCAGAAATTCCAAAGTCATTTACCAAATACATAAAAATTGGGGGGAGCAGTTGCCGGATTAGCTAACAACTGCTCCCCTGCTGCTTTCAACTGTTTCGTTTAGGGAACGGCGATCACGTCAGAAATCGCTGTCCAGGCGCCGTTTTGAATTTCATAGAACTGCACGCCTTTGTTGCCGGCATGGTTGCTGCTGCTGAAATTCAAGTTTTGGGTAATGCCGCCGGTGCTGACGTTGGACATGCTTTCCAGCGCCGCTTTGATGTTGGGACCGGTGATTTCGTTGCCGTCAGCCGCCGCCTTCTCAATGCCGGCCGTCATCATCTTCATCGTCAACCACCCCTGAACGTAGCGGATGCCTTTTGCTTCCAGGCTGCTGCCATTGGCTTTCAGGTATTCATCCATTTCTTCCAGACCGGCTGCGCCGCTGCCGGGGAAGGCGAAGGGGCTGGCCCCCATCACGCCCTCGCCAGCGCTGCCGGCCAGGCTGACGAACAGCTCGTCGGTACACCAGTTGAGGCAAACCACCTGCACATCCAGGCCGAAGTCAACGATGTTTTTCACCAGCGTAGATGCCGGGGAGGAGACGTTCTGGATCAGGAGGTATTCGATACCGGCTTCTTGTACCTGGGTGAGTTCGGCCGTGAAGTCGGTGGCGCCGCCGGGCATGGGGAAGACCTCCATTGAAGCGCCATTGGCTTCGGCGTGCTCTGTGGCCATGGCCACAGGAGATTTACCGAAGGGGCTGTCGTGATGGAAGATGGCGAATTTGGTGGCGCCGTTGTCCAGACCCCACTGCACGGACGCCACCGCTTGCGCGCCGTAGCCAGTGCCGATCAAGAAGTTGTAGGGGGCTTCATCCGGGTTGCCCAATACGTCGGAGTATGAGGCCGACATGAAGGGAATTTCGTCGGTGCCGATGCGGCTGCGTAAGGCTTCGGTATCGCCCGTGCCCCAACCCTGGAAGACGACGACGCCCTGGTTGACGTATTGCGTGTACAACTGCTCGCCCTGATCTACTTTGTAGGCGTAATCGGCTGAGATCAATTCCAGCGGACGGCCGTCAACGCCACCCTGTTCGTTGTACCACGCCACAAAATTCTTAACCCCTTCTGAATATGGCGTGCCTACATCTGAAGTGGGGCCGGTGAGGTCAAAAATGGCGCCGATCTTAATCGGCTCATCACTGCAGCCGCCGCCACAGGCGGATAACACCAGCATGACCGCCAGCGCCAACGCCAGCAGCATCATACCTCTTTTCAAACCACGTTTTGCAAACATATCTGCCTCCTCATAAACTAAACATAAAGTGTGGATCAATCTTCTCTACGCGCCGGATGGTCGAAAGCGGCCAGGGTTCCGTTTCGGCCGTTGGCAGCGCGTTAATAACTAAATGGCCAAAGTCGAAAATAATCCTTGATGTCGCGCCAGATTTTCGCCAATCCCTCTGGCTCAAAGACCAGAAACAGGATAATGGTGATGCCAAACACCGCTTGTTGGGCAAAAGGAACTAACCGGGCGATGCCAAGCCCGGAACCGCTAAACATTTGCCCCAAATTGCTGAGAAGGGCGGGGACAAGCACCATGAAAATAGAGCCATACACCGAGCCACTGACAGACCCCAGCCCGCCGATGATGATGACGGCCAGATAGAAAATGGAAGTATCAATCGTGAATCGCTCGTAGTTGATGATGCCTCGATATTGGCCCAGGAGCGCCCCGGCCAATCCTACAATGAAGGAAGAAGTGGCGAAGGATAGCAGTTTGTAGCGAAACAGATTGACGCCCATCACCTCGGCCGCGATATCCTGATCGCGGATGGCGATGAAGGCGCGTCCCACCCGGGTGCGGAACAGATTGACGGCGAACAAAATTGTCAAGAACACCAACCCATAGATGAGCCAGTAGAACCAGAAATTTAGCCCGCCAAATGGCCCTACTTTCAGTTTGTGCAGAGCCGTGCCAAAAACGGTGATAGGGGGAACCACCAGCGCATCCACGCCCAATGGCGAGCGCACGATGCCCCATTGGATGATTTGTTGGGCGGCCAGGGTGGCAATTGCCAGATACAATCCTTTTAACCGCAGGGAGGGGAGGCCGAAGAAGGCGCCAACCAGGGCGGTGACGACGCAGGCAACCGGGATCGTCAAATACCAGGGTAAGCCGACATAGGTGACTAGGATGCCGGATGTGTAGGCTCCAATTGCCATGAAGCCGCCCTGTCCCAGGCTGATCTGGCCGGTGAAGCCGGTAAGGATGTTGATGCCGATGGCGCCTATGGAGACGATGCCGATGGTGTTGGCCAGGGTGAGGGTGTAGCTGTTGCCAAAGAAGGGGAATATCAAGACGAAGGCAACGCTAAGGATGATGCGCCAGCGCATGATCGGTGTGCGCCGCAAGGCCATGTCGCTTTCGTAGGTGGTGTGAAAAATGCCAGATTCCATAGTGACCTCAAATTACACTCGCTCGATTCGTTCTTCGCCAAACAATCCGTATGGTTTGATCATCAGGATGATGATGAGGATGATAAAGGGAAAGACGGTGCGCAGGGCCAGGACGCTGGGGGTGTAACCGCCGACGTAAGATTCTAGCAGGCCGATGGTGAGGCCGCCGACGATGGCGCCGGGGATGGAGTCTAATCCGCCCAGGATGACCACCGGGAAGACGGTGAGGCCGATGCTGGAAATGGCGAAGAAGCTGAGTTCGGTGATATTGGCTACGATGATGCCAGCCAGCACGGCCGTGGCCGCCGCAATGCTCCAGGCAATGGCAAAAATCCTCTGCACGCTGATGCCCATGCTCAAGGCTGCCTGTTGGTCATCGGCCGTGGCGCGCATGGCGATACCTTCTTTGGAATAACGGAAAAATAGGGTGAACCCGATCAGCATGACGGCCGCCAGACCGATGGCAATAAACCGGTCGGCCGGAACCGTCGCCCCCCCCATGCTTAGGGGCTGGCTGGGCAAGAAGGATGGGAACTGCTGTCCCATTGTGCCCCAGATGTAGGTGACGATGGAGCGCAGCAGGCTGGATAGGCCGATCGTGACCATGATGACGGAGATGATCGGTTCGCCGATGAGGGGGCGCAGCACCAGCCGCTCTACGACGATGACCAACAAGACGGCGACAACCAGCGCCAGCACAACGCCAACCGACCAGGGTAAGCCCATTTGGGAAATAAGACCGAAGGTGATGTAAGCGCCTACTAGAAGGAAATCGCCTTGGGCGAAGTTGAGTACATCGCTGGCTTTGTAAATCAAGACGAATCCCAACGCCACCAGGGCAAAGATGGCGCCGTTGGAGAGGCCAGTGAGGGTAAGCTGCAAGAATTTATCCATAGTGAGCGTCCGTAATATCTATCGGGTGTATTGTGCGTAAGGGGCGGGCTGTCATTTTGGTCATGATAAAGCGCCTTATCTCCCGCCTGTCTCGCCCTGTGATCTGCCATTGAGCGTTTCGATATGGAGTCGGGTTTGCAGGGTGGCGGTACGGCCGTCCTGATACGTGATGACTGTTTCCACATCCAGATGATCATTTTGACTGTACAACGCCGAAATAATGTCATCATACCGCTGCGCCACAAAACGGCGGCGCACCTTCCGCGTCCGCGTCAACTCCGCATCATCCGCGTCCAACTCCTTATGCAAAAGCAAGAACCGACGCACCCGGGCCGCTGGCGGCAAATCCGAATTTGCCGCTTCTACCTGATTCCGCACCAATTCATACACCTCATTCTTTTGCGCCAGATCAGTGTAGGTCGTGTAAGCGATTTGCCGGTTCTCGGCCCACTTGCCGGTGTTCTCCATGTCAATGTTGATCATCGCCGTCACAAACGGCCAATCGCCGCCAAAGACAACCGCTTCCTTCACATATGGGCTGAACTTCAACTTATTCTCGATAAATTGCGGGCTGAACTTGGTGCCGTCATGCAAAGTCATCACATCTTTGGCCCGGTCAATCACAATCAAATGCCCATCTTCGTCAAAATAACCAGCATCGCCAGACAGCAGCCAGCCATCTTCCAGCGATTCGGCCGTGGCTTCAGGATTATTATAATAACCGGCAAAAATCGAATCCGACTTCAACAAAATTTCCCCATTTTCGGCGATTTTCACCGCCGTTCCGATCACCGGCGTCCCCACCGTTTGAAACTTGATGTCCCCATCCCGATGCAGCACACTGATGCCGCTGGCTTCCGTTTGCCCATAAATCTGCTTGAGATTTACCCCCAGCGCGTGGAAAAAGCGGAATACGTCCGGTCCCAACGCTGCCCCGCCGGTATAGGCTCGTTTCAAATGACGCAGCCCCAAATGATCCTTGATAGCGACAAAGATCAGCCAATCTGCCAGCTTATATTTCCACTTCATACTGCGGCTGGCCTCTTCTTTTCGGAACCGGATATCCGCCATTTCATAGCCGACACCCATTGCCCAATCATAAAGCCGCTTCTTGAGCTTGCTGCTGTCTTCCATTTTCACCATCACCTGGCTGACCAGATTTTCCCAGATGCGGGGCGGGCTGAACATGGAATGTGGGCCAATTTCGCGGATATTTGCCAGGGCTGTTTCCGGCTCCTCTGGAAAATTCAAAGTAAATCCCTTTTGCAAACTGCAAGCAAAAGACATCATCTGCTCCCCAATCCAGGCCATCGGCAAAAAGCTAACAAAACGGTCATCAGGGTTCAGGGGGTCAATCTGCATTAAATTGCGCCCCATCGAGACCAGATTGCGATGCGTGATCATCGCCAGCTTGGGATTGCCAGTGGTGCCGGATGTGGCGGCTAAAATAGCCACGTCATCCGCTTTGCCTTCCGCTACCTTTTGCTCAAACCAATCTGGGTTTTCCGCGGCAAACGCTTCCCCCAGCGTTTCCACGTCGGGAAAATACATCAGGAACTTTTCGGTGTAGTTGCGCAACCCTTTCGGATCATAGTAGATGACTTTTTCCACGCCTTGCAACTCGTCCCACATCTCCAGAATTTTGTCTACCTGTTCCTGGTCTTCTACCACGATAAATTTTACCTGGGCGTGGGTGACAATATAAACCATCTCCTTGACCACGGCGTCCTGGTAGATGCCGATGCTTTTGGCGCCGGCCGCCTGCGCGGCTAATTCAGCGTAAATCCATTCAGGCCGATTATCGCCGATGATAGCCACAGTATCATCCGGCGTCAGCCCTAAATAAACCAACCCTTGGCAGAAATTGCGGACGTGGTTGAGATACTCATTCCAGGTGATGGATTGCCAGATGCCGTAATCCTTCTCCCTGAGCGCTTCCGCGTTGCCAAATTCGTGGACTCTTTCAATTAGTAGTTGTGGAAATGTCTCAGCCATACCAACTCCGTGAAACGATTGCCGATCACTTGATTACACTTCGTGATCTTCGCCTAAGTAGGCCCGAATCACATCTGGATTTCTTTGAACCTCATCCGGAGTGCCGTCACCGATCTTGATGCCGAAGTCCAGCACCGCCACATGATCTGAAATATCCATCACCACGCCCATATCATGCTCAATAATGATGATGGTGACGCCGTGTTCTTCGTTGATGTCTAGAATAAAGCGGGCCATGTCTTCTTTTTCTTCGCTGTTCATCCCAGCCATCGGTTCATCCAGCACCAGGATGCTGGGCTGCAATGCCAATGCCCGTCCCAACTCCACCCGCTTCTGCAAACCGTATGAAAGCGTGCCCACAGTTTGTTTGCGGATGGCTTCGATTTCCAGAAAATCAATGATGTCTTCCAGGAATTGGCGGTTTGCCACTTCTTCTTTTTGCGCCGCCCCCCAGTAAAACCCGCCGGTGAAGACGGTGGATTTAAGGTGATTGTGACGGCCCAGCATCAGGTTATCCAGCACGCTCATGTGTTTGAAAAGTTCGATGTTTTGGAAGGAGCGGGCGAGTCCCAGCCTGGCGATTTGGTACGGCTTCATTTTGGTGAGGACGTGTTCCTCCCCGTTGTAGTAGGCGATGCTGCCTTCTTGTGGGTGGTAGAGGCCGCTGATGCAGTTGAGCAGGCTGGTTTTACCGGCGCCGTTGGGACCGATGATGGCCATGATCTCGCTTTGGCGCACTTCCATGCTGACGCCGCTGAGCGCCTGCACTCCGCCAAAGGCAAGAAAAACACGGTCTATTTTGAGCTGGAGGTCGCCGGGCTTGAGATTGCTGCTGTTGAGAACGTGTGAAAATCCACGCGCCATGTTTATACTCCATTCGATACAGGACTATCGTACTAACGGAGCCTAGTTTACTCATCTGCCGTTAATGAACTGTTTACGCGGGCGTTAACGCCTAAATTGCAGGACGATTTTGCAAATCGTTCTCTGGGCGATTTACAAAATCGCTCTACAAAGAAATCAGCGCAAATCTGCGGATCATTATTTCTTTGAATTGACCTTAAATGATGATGTCCTGGTCGTTGAGGCCGACGTTTGGCCCTTGTAGAGCGAGGCCGGGGATGACGACGGCTCCGGTTCTGTCTCCGGCGGCTTGGCCCTGGGCGGCGCGGCGCTCGTCGTCCATACCCAGTTCGTCGAAGATGGTGGTGGCGCGGAAGTGGCAATCTACGGCCCAGGCGGTTTGCCCGGCGCGGTCGTAGAGGCGGCGCATGGTGAGGTAGGCGCGGGCCAGGTCGGGGCGGGCGCGGATGTGGCGCAGCAGGTTCATGGCCTGGAGCAGATTGGTTTCTATCTGCCGCCAGTTGGGTTTGGGCAGGGTCATGCTGATTTCGGCTTGGACGCGCAGCGCCACCGCTTCTGACCAGCGATTGCCGGCAGCGGCGGATAATTTGGCGGCGGTGACGGCCGTTCCCAACCCCTTCTCTCCCTCTCCCTGCAGCCACTGCGCCTGCGCCAGATAAATGTAAACCGTATGCACCAGCACCCGGTGATCCACTTCCTCAGCCCATTTCAGCGCCGAAGTTAGCTCGTCGTCGCCCGCCTTCGGCTGCCCCGTGTTGATCAAACAACGACTGATCACCGCCCGCAGCATAAAAGCGTGCGGCGTCATGCCATCCTCCCGCCATAAATCCCGCACCGGCTCCGCGATCTTCAACGCCTGCCGCCATTCGCGCAGTTCGGCATAGACAAACGCTAACTGCATCCGCGCCACGCCGTACATGGCTCCGGATGGGGCGGCGCTGGCTAAGTCCAGTCCCGATTGGGCGGCGTCAATGGCCCGCTGCCAGGAACCCACCCGGGCATAAGCTACGCCCAAATAGCCATAAATGGCGGGCAAATCAGGCGGGGATAACCCTTTTTCAGCCAGATCAACATAGCGCAGCAGGTAGGCGATGGCGTCGTCAAAGCGGCTGAGGACGATGTTAGATCGGCCCAACATGCGCAGGGCGGCAAACCGCATCTCGGCGTCATCCAACTCTTCAGCGTGGCGCAGAATGCGGCGGGCGTAAGCGTCGGCGGTGTCAGGACGGCCGCGCAGCCAGAAAATTTGCGACGAGCGGTGGAAGATACGGGCCAGTCGGCCAATATCACCCAGGCTCTCGGCCGCGCGTTCCGTCTCCTGTAAAATTTCCAGCGCTTTGGGCAGCGCGCCTGTGTACGCATACGCCTGCGACAACTGCATGTTCAGGTCAATGCGTTCGGCCCGGTCAGCCTTGTTGAGGCTGGGAAAGCGGCCCAGCAGCCCGATGGCGCGCAAGCCAAACTCGCGCGCTTCGGCGTAGGAACGCACCGCCAGCGCCCGCTGCCCCGCTTGAGCCAGATAAGGCAAAGCGCGGCCCGGTTCGTTGCTCAAATAATAATGATGCGCCAATTGGGCCGGGTTGGCGTCTGGCTGGTTGGCAGCCAGATATTCGGCCACCTGGAAATGGATCCATTGGCGGCGGGCGCGGCTGAGCTGCTGGTAAGCCACCTGACTCAGTTTGTCGTGGGTGAAGTCGTAGCCGTCCCGAATTTCGTTGACCAATCCCCGCGCCAGCCATTCGTCCAGGGCGTCCAGCAGAGATTGGGTGTCGAATTGGCTCACTTTTTGCAGTAGATCGAAGCTGAATGCGCGGCCAATGGCGGCGGCGACGCCGAGGGCGGCGCGGCTGTGGTCGCTCAATTTGTCCAGACGGGATTCGATGACGGCTTGGACTTGCAGGGGGATGGCGAAGAACGGCCGTTGTCCCGCCTGGTCGGTAGGCACGCTCTGCGTCCAATCGCCGCCCGCCTCCCGCACCGCCCGCGTGGTTTCGATGATGAAAAACGGGTTGCCTTCCGTCTCTTCATAAATGCGGCGGGCAAACAGAGGGTCTAACTCATCATCCCCCATCAACTGCCGCACCAGCAGCGCCGTTTCTTCCTGAGACAACCGTTCCAATGTCAATGTTTGCATTTGCCCCAATCGCTCCATCTTTCGCAGCAGACGCAGCCGGTCGGTGGGGATGTCTTCGATGCGGGCCACGCCGATGATTTGGATGGGGGCCTGTTCCAGCCGCTGCGCCAGGTAGCCGAGGAAATTCCAGGTGGGGGCGTCGGCCCAATGCAGGTTGTCCAGGTAGAGGATGATGGGGCGATGCCGGGCCAGCGCCAGCAGAAAATTACTCAAGCCTTCGATGGTGTGGTAGTGGCGGCCGGCGCTGTTGGCGGCCAGATCGCGGCCGGGGAATCGGGCGGGCAGGCCGGGGAAAATAGGGAGGAGCGCCGCCATCCAGGGCGGCGGCGGCTGAAATCGCTCCCAGGGCAATCCTTTGCCGCCGTCGCGCACCGCCTGCACCAGCGGGCTGTATGGGATCATGGACTCGAATTCATGGCCGCGACCACGAAAAATGTAAACGTCGCCGGCGTCGGCCAGGGCTTCGCTGACCAGCCGGGTTTTGCCCACGCCGGATTCGCCGCGGATGAAGCAGAAGCTGCCGTTGGCTTGCAGGCGGGGATGGCGCTGTCGCAGCCACGCCAGCTCTCGTTGGCGGCCGATGAAGGGAGTGGCGGGTTTTTCAGAGGACACGGCCGTCCTGGATTCGGCGCTGATGGGTTGAATTGACTCAAGTTGCTGTATTCGCCAGCGACCATGTCCGCGAACATGGCGATGGTATCCGGCATCGGTTCCACGCCTAATTCTTGCTGAAGGATGGTCGTCAACTGCTCGTATTGTTGTTTGACCCGCGCCCGGTCCCCGGCGGCGTAATAAAGCTGCATCAGCCGCACGTGGGCGCTCTCCAGCAGCGGATCGGCGGCCAGATAACGGCGGGCGTAGTGGATGGCTTCGGCGTACTGCTGCGCCGTTTCTTTTTGGTCAATGAGTTGCAGCAACGCCTCTCGGTAGAGCTGCGCCAGTCGTTCCCGTTCCGGCATGACCCAATCTTCATACACATCTTCCAGCAAATTTCCCTGGTATAGTTCGATGGCGCGGGGGAGGTTGGTGTGGGGCGGGGCGACGGCCGTCTGGAATTCAGCCACGTCCAAAAAATAATCGTCCGGCAGGCGGATGCTGACATCGTTGCCTTCGGCGTTGAGGAGATGGCCGTCCGGGTCAATCGGTTCCAGGGCGCGGCGGATGCGGTGCAGATATTGGCGCAAATTGCGCCGCGCCGCCTGTTCGCTGCTGCGCGGCCAAAATTGGAAAGCCAATCGCCGCCGGTCAATGCTTTGCCCATGATTGAGCGCCAGGAAAGCGAGCAGGGAGCGGGTGGTGGGCGATCCCAGGTCAAGCGGTTCGTCCTTCTCGGTGCGTACTTCCAGTTGTTGGAATAGTTGAATACGCAAGCTCGGATTTTGGATTTTAGATTTTGGATTTTGGATTGATTGTTTCATCCCTCATCCTTCATCCCTCACCCTTTGGCGGCAGACGGCCGTACAATTCTGTCAGTTCGCGCAGCCGCCAGATGATTTCCTGGGTGAGCATTTCTGATGTGAAGCGCCATTGCCAGTAGCCGCTGGCCTTGCCGGGGAAGTTCATGCGGGCCTCATTGCCTAATTTTAGCAAATCCTGCATGGGGACGACGGCCATGTGCGAGACGGAAGCATAGGCCAACCGGATCATGTCCCAGGCGATGTCGTGGCCGTCGCGGGCGATGTAGCGGCGGACATGGTCTTGCTCCTCCCGGCTGGCATTCTGATACCAGCCGGTACTGGTTTCGTTGTCGTGGGTTCCGGTGTAGACGACGCTGTTGCGGCCGAAGTTGTGGGGCAAAAAGCTGCTGTTGCGTTCGCCGCCAAAACCGAACTGCAAAATTTTCATGCCGGGGAAGCCAAAGGCGTCGCGCAACGCCTCCACTTCGGGGGTGATGACGCCTAAATCTTCGGCGATGATGGGCAGGTCGCCAAACGCCGCTTTCATTTTCGTCAGAAAATCCATGCCTGGCGCTTTGACCCATTGGCCGACGACGGCCGTTGGCTCATCCGCCGGAATCTGCCAAAACGCCTCGAACCCGCGAAAATGATCCAACCGCGCGATGTCCACCTGATGAAAAATGGCGGCTAGCCGTCTGCGCCACCAAGCATACCCATCGGCCTGCATCGCCTGCCAGCGATAAAGCGGGTTGCCCCAACGTTGGCCGGTTTGGCTGAAATAATCGGGCGGCACGCCGGCGATGATGGTGGGTTCACCGGTTTTGTCCAGGAAAAACAGGCCGGGGTTGGCCCACACATCGGCGCTATCGAAGGCGACAAAAATGGGGGCGTCGCCGATGATTTGGACGCCGCGTTCGTTGGCGTAGGCGCGCAGCCACAGCCATTGTTCAAAGAAGAGGAATTGCAGGAATTTATGGTAAAGGATTTCATCGGCCAGCTTATCGGCCCATTTTTTCATCGCTTTGGGTTGGCGATGGGCGATCTTTTGCGGCCAGGTGTTCCACACACCGCCATGCTGGCGGCTGTGATGGTTTTTGAGGGCCATGAAGAAGGCGAAGTCGTCGAGCCACGTTTCATTTTTATCACAAAAGGTTTGGAAGGCGGCGCGTTGTGGTTTGCGGCCGTTTTGTTGGAAGTGGGCGAAGGCGCGGCGGAACAGGCGGTGTTTGGCAGGGATGACGACGCCGTAATCAACCCGGTGAGGGGGCAGGGTAGGGAAATCGGACACGGCCGTTGCCGGCAAATACCCATCTTCGACCAACTTGTCAGGGCTGATGAGCAGCGGATTACCGGCAAAGGCGGAAAAGCATTGGTAGGGGGAGTCGCCGTAACCGGTGGGGCCGAGCGGCAAAATCTGCCAGAGGGATTGGCGGCTCTCAACCAGAAAATCAACGAAGGATACGGCCGTCTGCCCCAAATCGCCGATGCCGTAGCGGCCGGGCAGGGAGGTGGGGTGCAGTAAAACGCCGGCAGTGCGGGTAAATTCCATGCAGAACCTCGAATGATGAATGGTAGCTTCTTATTGTGGCGGGAAACGGCCGTTTTGTAAAGCGAGGTTTTTGGGAGACGACCTGCGAGGTTTGGAGAAACCTCGCAGGTCTTTTTTCAAGATGTGGCTCAATCCCAGAGATGGGAGGGGGGGATCAGGCAACCGCCAGTTCTGCGGTGGTGGCAGTGATTTCAAATTGGGGCGGGTTCTCGAAGTGCTTTTTCACGGCGCATTGATCGGCGGAGCGGATGACGGCCGTTTTATACTTCTCAGGAAAGTCGGGTGGAAGTTGGATGTCCAGCTTGACTTTGCTTACCAGCCGGGTAAACGGGTTCACTTCCTGGCTTTGCACCAGGCGGATGCCCTCGGCCGAAATGCCGCGCTGCTGGCAGAAACCCAGGACGTAAATGCCGGCGCAAGTGCCGATAGATGCCAGGAATGTGGCAAACGGCGTGGGCGCGCTGGCGTATGGGGGTTGGTCGGTCTGCACGGTGAATGGGCCAAAATGGGCGTCTACGCGGGCGCCGCCGGGAAAATCAATGATCATGTCCATGTTTAAGTTTGTCCTCCAAAATGATTTGTATTCAGGTTTAACTCTTCCGAAAAAGCCGCGAATTGCATGAATCTTACTTTGGTAATTCTTTGCGAACTTCGCGTTCTTTGCAGTTTTTTCGGGAAACTCAAGTTCGCTGGTTTAGATGCAGACCGGTGGGCGATGGTTACAACGTTCCTCTATGGTTTTGCCCATTGACAGTCATGACGCACCGTGTTATAACTTACTTATGATGCGATGCGTCATGCAATCGAAGCATATTGATGAGACAGCACATTAGCTTAAAATGAATCAAGTATTTTTGAGTTTGGGCACGAATTTGGGCGACCGCCGCCGCAATTTACAGGAGGCGGTGGCTTGCCTACGGGCGGCGATGACGGTCACGGCCGTTTCCCCCGTTTACGAAACTGCGCCCTGGGGCGACACAGACCAGCCTGATTTCTTCAACATTTGTCTGGCGGCCGAAACCGGCCAAACGTCGCAAGAACTCCTCCAATTTCTCAAGCGAACAGAAACTGAATTAGGGCGGGAAAAGTCTCGGCGTTGGGGGCCGCGCCTGATTGATATTGATATTTTGGCTTATGGGGATCGGGTTATTCGGGAAAAGAATTTGATGATTCCACATTCACGCATGGCGGAGCGGACGTTTGTGCTGGCTCCGTTGGCGGATATTGCGCCGGAGTGGGTTCATCCCATCACCGGCAAGAGCGTGGTGCAGATGTTGACGGCCGTCTACCGCACCGAAGTTCACCGATTGACAGAGCTGCTTTTTGAAGAGGTGGAAATTGGGAGATTGGAGAAATGAAAACGCCATTTGTTTGGGGCATACGCACCTTCATTATGGGCATCATCAATGCCACGCCGGATAGCTTTTCCGGGGATGGGGTGTTGACGGGTGCGGCGGCGGTCGGGGCAGCCGCCGCGGCTGCGGCCGTTTCCCAGGCGCAGCAGTTTGTGGCGGACGGGGCCGATATTTTGGACATTGGCGGGGAGAGTACCCGACCGGGTAGTGAACCCATTTCTGCGGCAGAAGAGTTGGCCCGGATATTGCCGGTGATTACGGCCGTGCGCCAGACAGTGGACATCCCCATCTCTGTGGACACCTACCGGGCGGAGGTGGCCCGCGCTGCCTTGGACGCCGGGGCTGATTGGGTCAACGATATCTGGGGGCTGCGCATGGATGCGGACATGGCCCCGCTCATCGCCGAGAAAGGATGTCCGGTCATCATCATGCACAATCGCAGCCGGCCTAAAGATGTGATCCAGCAGGAAAAATTGGGCGGCATGTACCTGGGGGCGCAGTACGATGATTTATTCGCCGACATCATCCGCGAACTACAAACCAGCATCACTCTGGCGCTGGCGGCCGGGGTACAAAAGGAGCAAATCATCCTCGATCCTGGTATCGGCTTTGGCAAATCTATCGGCCACAATTTACAGTTAATCAACGAATTAAACCGCCTTAAAGCGATGGGTTACCCCATTTTGCTGGGACCATCGCGCAAATCATTCATCGGCTATACGTTGGGTTTGCCGCCGGACGACCGGGTGGAAGGCACGGCCGCTACCATCGCCATCGGCATTGATCGCGGCGCGGACATGGTGCGGGCGCATGACGTGAAGGCGATGGCGCGGGTGGCGAAGATGACAGACAAGATCGTGCGAGGACGCAAATAATGAATTGTGAATTGTCAATAGTGAATGGTTAATGAGTTCGTTCACTATTCACAAGTTTCAAGGAGTCAACGATGTTGGATTTTCGTTTAGATGACGAGCAGAAAATGCTCACAGACGCGATTGGCCGTTACGCCAACGAACGGGTGCGCCAGGTGTATCGGGATGCGGAGGAGGACGGCCGTATTCCCGCCGATGTGGTGCAGGCCGGGTGGGAAATTGGCGTGCTGCCCACCGGCATCCCGGAACAGTACGGTGGTTTTGGCGATTATTCGGCCGTGACCGGCGTCATCGCCGCCGAAGAATTTGCCTGGGGCGACCTGGCGATCACGTTGAACTTGATGGTTCCCAATTTGGTGGCTATCCCCCTCATGCTGGCCGGGACGGAGGCGCAAAAGACGGCGTATCTGCCTCAATTTTGTGATGAGGCGATGCCGCGCATGACGGCCGCGCTCACCGAGCCGCGCATCCAATTCAACCCGTATAAGTTGAAGACGACGGCCACTCTGGCGGGGGACAGCTATGAGTTGAACGGGATGAAAACGGCCGTGCCTCTGGCCGATAAAGCTGACCTCATTCTGGTTTACGCTGATGAAGGGGGCAAAACCCAGGGCTTCCTCATTCCGGCGGACGCGGAGGGGGTGACGATTGGCGAGCGCAACCAGTTGATGGGCCTCAACGCCCTGCCGCTTTATCCGGTGACGCTGGAGAACGCGCGCGTGCCCGCCGAAAACCGGTTGGGCGGTGAGGCAGGCGCCAACTTTGGCCTGATTCTCAACCATAGCCGGGTGGCGCTGGCGGCGATGGCGGTGGGTATGGCCCGCGCCGGGTACGAATATGCCCGCGATTATGCCAAAGTGCGGGTTCAGTTTGATGAACCCATCGCCCACCGTCAATCTATCGCCTTTATGCTGGCGGAGATGGCGACGGATGTGGACGAAGCCCGGCTGATGGTGTGGGAAGCGGCTTGGCTGCTGGATCAGGGGCAGGACGCCACGCGGGAGGCGGCCGTGCTCAAGCGACATGTGGATGAGATGGCGGTACGCACCGGCGACCGCGCCGTGCAAATTTTGGGCGGCTATGGCTATATCCGCGAGTATCCGGTGGAGTTGTGGCTGCGTAACGGGCGCGGTTTTGCCAGCTTTGATGGGTTGGCGATGGTGTAGTTCAGTGTGCGGTATTCAGTATTCAGTAGGCAGTATTCGGCAAACGGACTGATTACTGACCACTGATCACTGAATACTGATCACTGGTCACTGATAAAAAGCGAGTAAGAGATGATTAGCTTTGAAATTCCTCCATTTATTCAAAATCAACAACAACTACTAAAGATGGTGGCGGAACAGGCGATGCGGCCGTATTCCCGCCAGTTGGATGAACATGAACATGAACGGCCGCAAGCCTTTTTTCAGATGACATGGCCGTTTGTGCAACAAATGATGGGACAAACGGTGAAGGGGCTGGAAAAGCGGCTGAGCCAAAATGGCAGCGGCAGTAAAGCGCGAACTGGCCCGGATTATTCGATTTTGGGCATGATCATGATGATTGAGCAGCTCAGTTGGGGCGACGCCGGGCAGTATCTCGGTTTGCCGCACCCGATGTTGGGCGGCGCGGCGGTGCAAAGCGCCGGCACGCCAGAGCAGCAAATCCGCTTCCTCAAGAAGTTCAGCGAAGGCGACCCCAAGTGGGGGGCGATGGCGATCACGGAGGCAGGCGCTGGATCGGATAATTCTTCGATGCGGACGACGGCCGTGCTTGACCCGGAGACCAACGAATGGATCCTCAACGGCGAGAAAATCTTCATCACCAACGGCAAACTGGCGCTGGAAGAATCGGACGGCCTCTGCGTGGTTTGGGCCACCGTTGACCCGGAAGCGGGCCGGGCCGGGATCAAATCCTTCGTGGTGGAAGGGCATACGCCCGGCGTCACTATCGCCAAGCAGGAGCATAAACTAGGCATCCGCGCCAGCGACACCGTATCCCTCCATTTTGACGATGCCCGAATTCCGTTTGGAAACATGCTGGGCACGCTGGATAAGAAAGCCGCTTCCAGAACCAGAGGGTTCAAGGGGGCGATGAAGACGTTTGACGCTTCCCGGCCGGCGGTGGCGGCCAGCGCTATGGGCGTCGCCCGCGCCGCGTTGGAGTTCACGCAAGAGAAGCTGGCGGACGAGGGGATTGTGGTGGATTACACCAAATCGCTGCATGAGCTGACGGCCGTTGAGCGTGACCTGATGGAGATGGAAGCGCGGCGCAAGGGGGCCTGGCTGCTCACCCTGCGGGCGACGGCTCAGATGGCGCACGGCGAAAGCAACCGGCTGGAAGCCAGCATGTGCAAATACCGCGCCGGCGAAGCCGTCACCTGGATCACGCAGAAGGCGGTGGAACTGCTGGGGCCGATGGGGTATTCCCGTGAATGGCTGGCAGAAAAGTGGATGCGCGACGCCAAGATCAACGACATTTACGAAGGCACGCGGCAAATCAACCAACTCATCATCGCCCGCGCCATCTTGGGGTATACGCGGCGGGAGTTGAAGTAATTGTGTTCGGATAACGGATTATTGGTTACTGAAATACGGCCGTTTACGCTATACTTTTATACGAGTGTAGAAATGGTGAGGTGATTTATGATGAAAACAATTACGGCCGTTAGCGCACAGAGTGACTTTTTGCATCTCTTGCGGTCAACCATTCGTGAACACCGTCAATATCGCATAGCCTCCGAAGACGGCGGCGCCGTTTTATTGTCAGAAGACGAGTATGAAAGCCTGTTAGAAACGCTTAAACTCCTCTCTTCTCCCGGTTTGTACGAAAGTATCAAATTAGCCGACAGACAAATCGCAGAAGGCGACACCTACAGCCTTGACGAAGCCTTTGAAGAATCATGACCCGATATGAAATTCGCTTTTCCAAAGAGGCGAAAAAAGATGTCAAGCGTTTGTCGCCTAAATTACGCGCGAAATTGAAAACCATCTTGCTTGAAGTAATTACCGAAGACCCGTTTGCAGGCAAGAAGCTCTTGGGGGATTTGGCTGGAAATTATTCCTACCGATTGACATACAAAGATCGGATCGTGTACAGCATTGATGAGGCAGCAGGTATCGTTTACGTCAAGCGTGCCCGTACCCATTATGGTGAATAAACAGAAACTGACTATCGAGGAGAAAAGACTTACTGGCGGCATAGTTACAGGTTGAGACAATAGTTGATTTTTGGCAAAAATGGCGAATTCCGAAAAGCAGGACAAGTATTTGCATAAGGCGCTCAAAGAGCCGCCGCTCAAGTACCAGAGAGACGGACAGCTCACCCTATTTTCAGAAGACCAACTGGCAAAAGGGCAAATCGTTGAAGTGGATGTGCCAGACACAACGGAACCGCGCCTCTTTTACCAACACCCTAACGGCGCTATTTATATTGGGGATTCCATTCGCTGGTTGGCGTCGCTGCCGGAAGAAAGTGTGGATTTAATTCTGGCAGATCCGCCTTACAACATTAAGAAAGCCGAATGGGATACCTTTGAGTCCCAACAAGCCTACGTGAACTGGTCATTGAAATGGATAAAAGAAGCAGCGCGGGTTTTGACGCCTGCCGGAACATTGTATGTGTGTGGATTTTCTGAAATTTTGGCAGACATCAAACTGCCAGCGCTGCAATACTTTGCCGGTTGTCGCTGGCTGGTATAGCATTATAAAAATAAAGCCAACTTGCGCAATGATTGGGGGCGTTCTCATGAAAGTATCTTGCACTTCCGCAAAAGTAAGGATTTCACTTTCAATGTAGATGAGGTTCGTATTCCTTACAGCGATCACACCATGAAATATCCGGAACACCCCCAGGCGGAAACGAGTCAGTATGGCAAAGGGAAAGCATACATCTGGCGGCCTAATTCCAGAGGCGCCAAGCCCCGTGACGTGATTGAAATATCTACAACCTGCAACGGGATGAATGAATCTACGCCGCATCCCACGCAAAAGCCGGAGGAGTTGTTCCGTAAACTGGTTTTGGCTTCTTCCAGTGAGGACGATCTGGTTGTTGATCCGTTTTTGGGTTCAGGCACAACGGCCGTTGTCGCTGAACAACTGCATCGGAGATGGATGGGATGTGATTTGTCGGCGGAGTACGGCCGTTGGGCTGTGCAGCGCATTGAAAGGGTCAAAGATTGGCCGGTTGAAAAGTGGATTGAGTTTGATTTGAACAACGCTAAGCGGAGAAAATCCATTCGATGAGCGTCCCATCCTTATTCGACTTGCAAGTCAGCGTGCAGGATAAATCCGCTTTTACTGATTTGGCAGCTTATC